>DAHVFI010000097.1 GCA_027317045.1 Gammaproteobacteria bacterium | reverse complement strand
GAATCACCGTGGGCTGGTCCGTGTGTTCCACTGCCGCCTTGTAGGCGGCATACACCTTGCGTGCATCGTGGCCGCCGCGGTTGAGATTCCAGATTTCCTCGTCGCTCATGTTGGCGACCATCTCCAGCAACTCCGGATATTTGCCGAAGAATTTCTCGCGCACGAACTTGCCGTCCTTGGACTTGTAGTTCTGATACTCACCGTCCACGCATTCCATCATCAGCTTGGGCAGCAGGCCGTGCTTGTCGCGCATGAACAGCGGATCCCAGCGTCCGCCCCACAGCACCTTGATGACGTTCCAGCCGCTGCCGCGGAACACCGCCTCCAGCTCCTGGATGATCTTGCCGTTGCCGCGCACCGGTCCATCCAGCCGCTGCAGATTGCAATTGACCACAAAAATCAGATTGTCGAGTTTCTCGCGCGAGGCCAGCGAAATGGCGCCCAGGGATTCGGGTTCGTCCATCTCGCCATCACCCAGCATCGCCCATACCTTGCGATCGCTCTCCGGCAGAAAGCCGCGATGCTCGAGATAGCGCATGAAACGCGCCTGGTAGATGGCCTGCAAAGGGCCAAGACCCATGGAGACGGTTGGGAATTGCCAGTAGTCATGCATCAGCCAGGGGTGCGGATAGGAAGATAAGCCATCGCGCTCCACTTCGCGGCGGAAATTGAGCAATTGTTCGTTGCTGAAGCGTCCTTCCAGAAAGGAACGGGCGTAGATGCCGGGCGAGGAATGCCCCTGTATATAAACCAGATCACCGCCGTGGTCCTTGCCGGGCGCGCGCCAGAAATGATTGAAGCCCACCTCATACAGGGTGCCGGCAGAGGCATAGGTGGCAATGTGACCGCCGATGCCGGAATTCTCCTTGTTGGCGTGCACCACCATGGCCATGGCGTTCCAGCGGATGTACGCCTCAATGCGTTTTTCAATGGCACGATCGCCGGGATATTGCGGTTCCTGGGCAACGGGGATGGTGTTGATGTAGGCGGTGTTGGGACTGTAAGGCAGATAGGCGCCGGAACGGCGGGCCTGATCTATGAGTTGCTCGATCAGAAAATGCGCGCGCCCGGTGCCTTCGACCTCCAGCACCGATCCCAGAGCCTCCAGCCATTCGTGGGTTTCTTGCGGATCCCCGTCTTGAAGTTTTTCGACATCGTTAGCCATGGCAAAATCGTCCTCAATGCTGCAAATCATGACGGGGAAGCGCCGGCATACTTAAAGACCGGGGCACGAACCAGCGTGCGTTAGTCCGTTTCTGGTTCATAGGCGCCGCCGCGCCTTTCGGCGGAGCAGGAAGCCCTATATCATCGGCACCGGCAGATTCGGGAGTGACGGGTGCAGACACCGCCAGTGCCAAAATTCGAGTTGAAACAGGAATTCACGGCGGCCGGAAAAGGCCGGGTGGATGCCCTGGACGCGCTTATTATACTGCTGCCGGAAAGCGCCCTCCAAAAGCGCTGGCCGGATTTCCCCTATGCCGAACGCTTGAAAAACCGCCCTGCCTCCGGCACCGACACACCCGCGCCCCTGCGAATTGACTTGCCGAATACACGCGGCACCTCCGCGGTCGTGGCATTTGTCAAAACCGAGGCCTCGACTTTCGAATTGCTGACGCTGGCCCGCAAGGCACTGGCAAAAGCACTGGAATCCGAGCCACGGAACATCGGTTTGCTCACCCCGGACATGAAACCCGGACAACAGGAGCGCGTCGCCGAAGCGTTCGTAGCCGCCATGTCAGCGGCGGTATTCATGCCGCCGGTGTTCAAATCGCCTGCGAATGATAAACCGGTGCCTGCATCCCTCGCTTTGCTGGGTCTCGCGGAAAAACTGGATTTCCGCCACAGCTTGGCGACAGCTGAAGGCAACGCGCTGGCTCGTTGGCTGTCGTTGCTGCCCGCCAACAAGCTCACGCCCACGGACTACCGCGAGTATGTAGCAGCGCTCGCGAAACGCGAAAGCTGGAAGTTCATATTTCTGGATGAACGAAAACTCACTAAGCTCAAAGCCGGGGCCTTCCTGGCGGTGTCCCAGGGCAGCGATAGCCGCGACGCGGGCATTGCTCACCTGAGGTATGTACCTGCAAAAAGCGGCAAGCATCCGCAGGCCGTGGCCCTTGTGGGCAAGGGCATTTGCTACGACACCGGCGGTGTGAATTTAAAATCCGCCAAGTCCATGTTCGGCATGCATGCTGACATGCAGGGCTCGGCGGTGGCGCTGGGCACGTTGCTGGCACTCACCCGGCTGAAGGTGCCATTCCAGGTGGATTGCTGGCTGGCTATCGCGCGCAACCAGATCGGACCCAAGGCTTATACCCAGAATGAGGTCATTACGGCATCCAATGGCGTGAATATCGAGATCGTGCACACCGATGCGGAAGGCCGCATGGTGCTCGCGGATACCCTGGCGCTCGCCGGCAAACCCAAACCCGCGCTGCTGCTGGATTACGCCACGCTCACCGGCAGTTGCATCACCGCCCTCGGCACGCGTTACAGCGGCGCCTTCTGCAATCACGCCACGCTCATGGCACCGGTCATGGAAGCAGGCCGCGCCAGCGGCGAGCGCGTCTGGCCCCTGCCGGTGGACGCGGATTACGATGAAGCCATCGAGAGCGAGGTCGCCGACGTGAAACAATGTGTCATTGAAGGCGAAGCCGACCATATTCTGGCGGCACGTTTCCTGTCACGCTTCGTGCCAAAAACGGTACCCTGGGTGCATGTGGACCTGTCGGCGGCCGAACACAAGGGCGGCCTCGGACATATTCCCGGCAATGTGACCGGCTTCGGTGTACGCTTCAGTCTGGATCTGCTGCTGAACCAAAAATTACTTTCAAAATGACTGAGACGCTCATTATAACCCGCCCCGATGACTGGCACTTGCACGTACGCGACGGCGCGGAACTGCGCGATGTGCTGGCCTATACGGCGCGGCGCTTCGGGCGTGCCATCATCATGCCGAACCTGAAACCGCCGGTCACCAGCAACGCCGCGGCCCTCGCCTACCGCGACCGTATCCTCAAGGCATTGCCGGCCGGCAACGGATTCAGGCCGCTCATGACTTTGTACCTCACGGACAACAGCTCAGCGGAAGAAATCACCAAAGCCAAGGCCAGTGGACATATATATGGTGTGAAGCTCTATCCCGCCGGTGCCACCACAAATTCCGCTTCCGGGGTCACGCACCTCCGCAACTGTGCCGCGGCTCTGGAAAAGATGGCCGAACTGGACATGCCGCTGCTGGTACACGGCGAAGTCACCGATCCGGACGTGGACATCTTCGGCCGCGAGCAAGCCTTCATTGAGCGCACGCTCGCGCCGCTGGTCAAACGCTTGCCGGCGCTGCGGATCGTGTTTGAACACATCACCACCCAGACAGCGGTGGATTTCGTGCTGGCCGCCGGCCGGCAGGTGGCCGCCACCATCACGCCGCATCACCTCTTGTACAACCGCAATGC
>DAHVFI010000082.1 GCA_027317045.1 Gammaproteobacteria bacterium | reverse complement strand
GTGCCGCGCTATGCGTTCACACGGCGTTCACCGACAATAACCGCGTTACCGCGCACCGGCTCGGTGGATACGCAAGGGGATCAGATTCTGGGCGCCGCCCAGTTCCGCTCGCAAACCGGTTACACCGGTCAGGGCATGGTGGTGGGAGTGATCTCCGACGGCGACAGCGGAGTTTCCACCGATCAGGGCACCGGCGATCTGCCGTCCAATATCTGGAACGACCCCAATAACACCACCTGGAAGAGTTCGGGTGCCGAAGGCACCGCCATGATGGAGATCGTCTATGATCTCGCCCCCGGCGTAAAGCGGCTGGGATTCGCCGGCCCGGCCACCACCGCGGATTTCCTGACGGCACTCAATGATTTCAGCAGCACCATCAACGCCAATGTGATCGTGGACGACCTAGGGTTCCCCGGCGAAGCCATGTTCACCAACGGCGATTTTGCCAATGGCGTGCAGCAATTTGCCTCGGCTCACCCCAACATCCATCTGGTGACCGCCGCCGGCAATGACGGCAGTGCTTTCTGGGCGGGTCAATGGGTTCCGTATGCCTTGGTTTCAACGCTCACTGTGAACAACGTCCAATACAACACGGCCCTTGATTTTGGCAGTTCAAACCCAGAACTGACATTCCAGGTGCAGCCCGGTGATACGGCATTCTATATCGTGGAATGGGATGACCCTTGGAATGATACCGCCACCACCAACGACCCTAACGGCGACTACGATGCGGTACTATTTGATCAAAGCGGTACCGCCCTGGCATGTAACCAGGGCATGAACGTCAGCACCACGAATGGGAAATGCAACCAGGCGAATTCACTGCCGCTTAATACACCTGGGCCGCAACCGATTCAAGGCAACCAGTGGCAGAACACTGGATCAGTGGGGGCCACTGTGCATCTGGAAATCTTCCTGGTGAGCGGCACGCCTGGAACCAGTGCCGGCGATCTGGGTAACCAGTTCAAGATCATAATCGGCTCTCAGATGTCAAATGTAATTCAGATAACCCCTAATACATCCGCTGGCAGCATTTTCGGCCAGTCGGCCGTGGGTGTTCCGGTGGGTAGCACGCTGATTCCCGGCGAGATCACCGTCGGTGCAGTGACGCCCAATACTGGTTACATGATCGAACCCTATAGCTCCCTGGGTCCCGTACAGTTCGGGATTGTTGGTACCGGCACCTTTCCAACAGAGACAATACAAGAGCCTAGTTTCGTGGCGCCGGATTGTGTGAGCGTGACCGGCGTCGGCGGGTTCGGTTCGCCCTTCTGCGGTACCTCCGCCGCCGCACCGCACATCGCCGGACTGCTGGCCCTGCTGATACCTGCCTACCCGAATGCGGATCCCTACACGCTGCTGCAGGACAGCGCGTCGCAACCTGGCGGCGGCCTGAACCCCAATGGGGTGTATGGCTTTGGATTGCCGAACCTGGCTACACTGCTGACATCCGGCACCTATCCAGCCACCAGCGCCGTGATCACCAGTCCGGCGAGCGGCACGAACATAACCGGAGGGCAAAGCACCACGTTCGCAGGCGAGTGCCTGGGTTACGACGGCACCGGAAGGTTCACATACAACTGGAATTTCGGCACCAGCGCCATCGCGGATTCCAGTGCCCAAAGCCCCAGTGTGACCTACAACAACGCCGGCACGTACACCGTGACGCTGACCTGCGCCAACACGGCGGGTTCCGGCAGCGCCACCACCTCCGTGACAGTGAGCGCTCCGCGCTTCGGCGGAGGCGGGAACCTGGGACTACTGTCCCTGGCGGCACTGGCGCTCCTGCAATGGCTGTCAGTGATTCACCGGCGGCCGCCCCACGGAATATAAAATGAATCCGGCGGTCCGCAATTCCTCCGGGTTATAGACATTGCGGCCGTCGAAAATCAGCGGCTGCTTGAGACGGCGTTTGAGCACGTCAAAATCCGGGCTGCGGAACTGGGTCCACTCGGTCACCACCACCAGCGCATCGGCCTGGTCCAGACATTCCGCCGGTGAACGGCAAAGCGTCAGCAGCGGCTGCTGACCGTAAAGCCGCCGGGCTTCCTGCAGGGCCGCCGGATCATAGGCGCGCACCCGTGCGCCGGCTTTCCACAAGGCTTCCATCAGTGCGCGGCTGGGGGCCTCGCGCATGTCGTCGGTATTGGGTTTGAAAGCCAGGCCCCACAAGGCGAACGTGCGGCCCTGGAGCTGGCCGCCGAAATGTCCATGGATTTTCTGGAACAAGGTGTTTTTCTGGCGGCGGTTCACCTCCTCCACCGCCTGCAGCAGCAGCGGTTCATAGCCGGATTTCACCGCGGTGCGCGTCAGCGCCGACACGTCCTTGGGAAAACAGGAACCGCCGTAGCCGACGCCGGCATACAGGAAGCCGTAACCGATGCGCGGGTCGGAGCCGATGCCCTTGCGCACCTGTTCGATGTCCACGCCCAGGCGTTCGGCGATGTTGGCGAACTCGTTCATCATGCTGATGCGCGATGCCAGCATGGCATTGGCGGCGTACTTGGTGAACTCGGCGTCGCGTACCGTCATGATCATCAAACGTTCGTGATGGCGGGTGAAGGGCGCATACAGGCTGCGCATCACCTCGATGCTGCGGGGCTGATTGGCACCCACCACGATGCGGTCCGGATGGGCGAAATCCTCCACCGCGCTGCCTTCCTTGAGAAATTCCGGGTTGGAAACCACGTCGAAAGGCAACTGGCTGCCGCGCTTTTTGAGTTCCGCGGCGATGGCCGCACGCACCTGGTCGGCGGTGCCCACCGGCACCGTGGATTTGTCCACCACGATTTTTTCAGAAGTCATGTGCTCGCCGATGGTGCGCGCCACTTGCAGCACGTATTTCAAATCCGCGGAACCGTCTTCGTCCGATGGGGTACCCACGGCGATGAACTGCAGCAAGCCGGATTCCACGCCTTCCGCCGGTACATCGGTGAATTTGAGGCGGCCGCTTGCCAGGCCTTCCGCCAGCAGCTGATCCAGCCCTGGTTCCACGATGGGCACCTCGCCCTGCTTGAGCCGCGCTACCCGCGCCTTGTCCACGTCCACGCACAACACTTCGTTGCCCATGTTGGCGAAACAAGCGGCGCTTACCAGGCCCACATAGCCGCTGCCGTGTACGGTGATTTTCATGTTGCTCCCGGGAATCGCTTGTCGGCACGATAAAGGCGCATTATATCAGCGGCCTGCGGTGCACCGGCCCGCGCCACTGGACACGAAGCATGCTGAAAATCGGCGATGCTGCACCGGATTTCGAATTGCCCGACCAGGATGGCCGGCTTCTGCGCCTGTCCACGTTGCTGGCCCAAGGTCCATTGCTGCTATATTTCTACCCGGCGGATTTCACGCCGGTATGCACCCGCGAGGCCTGTGCTTTTCGCGATCTGCAGCCCTCCCTCACTGCCAGCGGCCCGACGGTCATCGGCATCAGCCCCCAGGACAGCGCCAGCCATGCCCGCTTCCGCGAAAAGCATGGCCTCCGCTTTGCGCTGCTGGCGGATCCCGACAAGCGCGTTATCCGCGCCTACGGCTGTGACGGCCTGCTGGGCTTCGGTGTCAAGCGCGTCAGCTATCTCATCGGCCGGGACGGCCGCATTATGGAAATCGCCCGCGCCGCATTCCGGGTGACGCCGCATACCGCCCTGGCACAACACCCTCTGACCACGAAAAACTCCCGCTGACACCGGGGAATAACCTCGCTACCGACATCCAACCTGGCTCCCTCAAGAACGGCCGGCGGACACCCGCTGGACTGACATCCGTCACTTGCCCCCCTATATCGGCCCGAGATATCA
>DAHVFI010000075.1 GCA_027317045.1 Gammaproteobacteria bacterium | reverse complement strand
GTATTCATGCGATCGCTTCTCCCAAGCGTGCGGCGCTTCCGCCCAGCATCTCGCGCAACTGATTGCGGGCACGGAACAGGCGTGTCAACACTGTCGCCTGGGTAAGTTCAAGCTGTTCGGCGATTTCCTCGGTGCTGCACCCCATGAGCACCTGCAACACCAGCGGCTCGCGGTATTCGGGCGCCAGTTTTTGCATGGCGCGGCGCACGTCGTGCAGGTCGGTATCGTCACCGCCCAGGCTGGCGCGGCTGTCGGCCAACGCCAGCCCGTCGATATCCACCGTATCCTTGCGCCTGGAGAGTTCACGGGCGAATTCGCGCCGCAGGATGGTGATAAGCCACTGCCGCGCGGCCGCCTCATCGCGCAACTGGTCCAGTGAGCGCCAGGCGCGCAGCAGGGTTTCCTGCACCAGATCCTCGGCCAGGGTCTTTTCGCGCGCCAGCCAGTAAGCATAGCGGTACAGGCTCGGCACCAGGGCGCGGGCCAGGATCTCGAAGCGGTGCTGACGTACCGGCATGTAACACAGACCCGGGTATGGAGAAATTTATTACCGCTCGCCGGTGCTGCGAGCGCCGAGGGAGGCTACCAGTATAATCACCCTCTGTCTGCCAAGCCGGCGCCCTGGCCGGCCGGGCCAGGGATGGGTGTGGGCGTTACAGATCAGAGGTTCTGAGTATGCTTCCGAGGGTTCTCCAGTGAGCCGACAGCCTTATTTTCCGGGTAATTTTCCCGCCACCCGTCTGCGCCGCATGCGCCGCGACGACTTTTCCCGCCGCCTCCTGCGGGAAACGCGCCTCAGCGCCGACGACTTCATTTATCCGCTGTTCGTGCGCGAGGGTAAGCACCAACGGGAGGCGGTGGCCTCCATGCCCGGAATTGAGCGCGTCAGCATTGATGAAGCATTGAAAGAGGCCGCGGAACTGATGCAGCTCGGCATTCCGGCACTGGCGCTGTTCCCGGTGACACCGGCGGACAAGAAATCCCTGGATGCCGCCGAAGCCTACAACCCGGAGGGTCTGGTGCAACGGGCGGTGCGTGCCCTCAAAAAGGAATTTCCCGAGTTGGGCGTCATCACGGACGTGGCCCTGGACCCGTTCACCACCCATGGCCAGGATGGCATCATCGATAACAGCGGCTACGTATTGAACGATGAAAGCCTGGAGGTACTGGTGCGCCAAGCCCTGTCCCACGCCCACGCGGGCGCCGACATGGTGGCGCCCTCCGACATGATGGACGGCCGCGTGGGTGCCATTCGCGGAGCGCTGGAAAAACACGCTTTCAAAAACACCCGCATCCTGGCCTACTCCGCCAAATACGCTTCCAGTTTCTACGCTCCCTTCCGCGACGCGCTGGGTTCCGCAGCAAGCCTTGGCAAAGGCAGCAAGCACACCTATCAAATGGATCCGGCCAATAGCGACGAGGCCCTGCGGGAAGTGGCGCTGGACCTTGCGGAAGGCGCCGACATGGTGATGGTGAAACCGGGACTGCCGTATCTCGACATCGTGCGGCGCGTGAAAGACAAATTCGGCGCACCCACCTGCGTGTACCAGGTGAGCGGCGAGTACGCCATGCTGATGGCGGCTGTTCACAATGGCTGGCTGGATGAAAAAAACGGCGTACTGGAAACCCTGCTGGCCATCAAACGCGCCGGTGCCGACGCCATCCTTACCTATTTCGCCAAACGCGCGGCCCAGTGGCTCAAAGAATAGCCAACGGTGCCAACTGCTGAAGTCAATTGAATATCCCGGCAGCTCGCCGAGCCTGCCGCTTAGATTGCCCGGGGAACTTCGATGCCACAGGCCGCCGCACGTTATGCCGTCATCGGTCATCCGGTAGCCCACAGCCGTTCGCCGGAGATTCACGCGGCATTTGCGCGTCTCACCGGTCAGTCGATCCTGTACACACGCATTGATGCACCCCCTCACGGCTTCACCGCGGCGCTCAGGGAATTTCTGGATTCCGGCGGCCAGGGCGTCAACGTCACGCTGCCCTTCAAGGAGGAGGCCTTCGGCGTGTGTCACGCGCATACGCCCAGAGCCAGGAAAACTCGCGCGATAAACACCTTGTCCGTGCATGCCGACGGTACGCTCACAGGTGATAACACCGATGGCGCCGGTCTGGTGAATGACCTCAAACACAACCATCAGTTGGTTCTCCAGAGCGCGCGCATCCTGTTGCTGGGTGCGGGTGGCGCGGCGCGCGGTGTGTTGCCGGCGCTGCTGGCGGAGAAGCCGGCGCTGGTGCATGTCGCCAACCGCACACCGGAGCGCGCGCATAAATTGGCGGCACACCACGCCGCTGGCCGCGTTACCGGCAGCGGCTTCGAAAGCCTGCGCCGCCAGACCTTTGATGTGGTCATCAATGCCACTGCCGCGAGCCTCGCGGGCGAACTGCCTCCGCTGCCGCACGACTGTCTGAATCCCGGGGCCGTGTGTTATGACTTGGCTTACAGCGAACGCCCCACGGTGTTCATGCATTGGGCCATGCAGGAAGGCGCGGCCGTGGTACTGGACGGCTGGGGCATGCTGGTGGAACAGGCGGCGGAATCCTTCTATGTATGGCGCGGGGTGCGTCCGCCGACGGCGACTTTGCTCGCGATTCGCCCGCGTTAGCGCCATACGTGGGTAAATCCAGTTTCATCATCGCGATCGCCGCCGCCGCGCTGACCGTGAGCGTCTGGGCCTGGTTCAATCAACCTGAGCACGAACCGCCCTGGCCGGCGATCATTCAGGGCTTCGCATTTTCGCCGTTTCGTGCCGACCAGGATGCGGTCACGCATAAACTGCCCACCGATGCGGAAATAGCCGCCGATCTGAAACTGCTTGCCCGCAAGACTTATGCAGTGCGTACCTACACGGTGGAGGGCACGCTGGCCGACATCCCGGCATTGGCGCGCAAGTACCACATCAACGTGGCTCTGGGCGTGTGGATTGACAAGGACCAGAAGCAGGACGCTGCCTATGTCGCGCGCGCCATCGCCATCGCCAAGGCTAATCCCAACGTGGTGCGCGTCATCATCGGCAACGAAGCGGTGCTGCGCGGTGATGTCTCCAGCGAGGAGCTGATTCCCTACCTGGATGAAGCGCGCAAGGAAATCCAACAGCCGGTGAGCACTGCCGAACCCTGGTATACCTGGATCCAGCATCCGGAACTGGTGGCGCATGTGGACTACATCGCGGTGCACATGCTGCCGTATTGGGAAGGCGTGGGCGTGGATGAAGCCGTGCCCTACATCGCGGCGCGCATGCATGATCTGGAAAAAGCCTTCCCGGGCAAACCCATCGTCATTGCGGAAGTGGGCTGGCCCAGCGATGGGCGTTCGCGCCATGCGGCCGTAGCCTCGGCCGCCAATGAAGCCACGTTCCTGCGGCGTTTCCTGGCGTACGCCGCGACCCAGCATTGGACCTACTACCTCATGGAAGCCTTCGATCAGCCCTGGAAAGAACAAACCGAGGGCGCAGTAGGCGCCTATTGGGGCGTGTATAACGTCTACCGTCAGCCAAAATTCGCCTTCACCAAACCCATCGTCAGCATCCCTCACTGGCAGTTGCTGGCGGCTATTTCCGTGATTATTGCGGCTCTGTTATTGACGCTGTTGTACTGGGACAGCCGCGCGCTCAAGAAGCGCGGCCGGAGTTTTCTGGCGATCATCGTATATACAGTGACCACTGCCATCGTCTGGGTGATCTACGACTACACGCGGCAGTACCTGACGATCACCAGCGTGGCAGTGGGGCTGTTGCTGTTCGTGGGCATGATCGGCGTCATCCTGGTGCTGCTGGCCGAAGCCCATGAGTGGGCTGAAGCCCACTGGATCACCATGCGCCGGCGTTTGTTCGAACCCATAGGTGTTGCCGATGACGCGCTGCCGCTGGTATCCATCCATGTGCCGGCCTACAACGAGCCGCCGGGGATGCTCAAAAAAACCCTGGATGCGCTGGCGGCGCTGGATTATCCCCGTTACGAGGTGCTGGTGATCGACAACAACACCCCGGACGAAGCCGTATGGCGGCCGGTGGAAGCACACTGCGCGAAACTCGGCGGGCGCTTCCGGTTCTATCACGTGGCGCCGCTCACGGGTTTCAAGGCCGGCGCACTCAATTATGCATTGCAACACACGGCCGCTGCCGCCGGGGTAATTGCCGTCATTGACAGCGACTATCAGGTGGACCCCCGCTGGCTCAGGGAACTGGCGCCGTTGTTCGCCGATCACAAGATCGCCGTGGTGCAGGCCCCACAGGATTATCGTGACGCCGATATGAATGCTTTCAAGGCCATGTGTTACGCCGAGTACCGGGGATTCTTCTATATCGGCATGATCACGCGCAACGAGCGCAATGCCATCATCCAGCACGGCACCATGACCATGATCCGCAGGGCGGTGCTGGAGAAACTGCATGGCTGGGCTGAATGGTGCATCACCGAGGATGCGGAGCTGGGCTTGAGAGTGTTCGAGGCCGGGTGGGAAGCGGCTTATATTCCGCGCAGTTACGGCTGCGGTCTCATGCCGGATACTTTTATGGACTATAAGAAACAACGCTTCCGCTGGGCCTACGGCGCCATCCAGATATTGCGCCGTCACGCGGGCATACTGCTGGGGCGCGGCAGTCCCCTCACTCCAGGCCAGCGTTACCACTTCCTGGCGGGCTGGCTGCCATGGCTGGCGGACGGGCTCAACCTGTTGTTCAATCTGAGCGCATTGCTGTGGTCGCTGGCCATGATCAATTTCCCCCACAAGATTGATCCACCCATGCTGGTGGTGTCGGCGTTGCCGCTGGCGTTGTTCACGTTCAAGATCACCAAGCTGGTGTACCTGTACCGTACCCGCGTAGGCGCCAACACCCGCCAGACACTGGCGGCGGCGCTTGCCGGCCTGGCGCTCACGCATACCATCGGCTTGGCGACGCTCAGCGGTTTCCTGACCCGCAACCAAGCCTTTTTCCGCACTCCCAAGCAAGTCCGCAGTCACGCGCTGCTGCAGGCCTTGGCCGCCAGCCGCGAAGAAAGCTTCATCATGCTGGCCCTGTGGCTGAGCGCGTTCGCGGTATTTACCCAGGTAGGCACCGGCATGCGCGACCTCACGGTCTGGGTAATAGTGCTGCTGGTTCAGTCCATTCCCTACTGCGCTGCGCTGCTGGTGTCCTTGCTATCGGCACTGCCATCCGTGCCCGCGAGCATCATCGGCCGGGCCGAAAACATGGACGCGCTGGCACAGTTGGTGCTCAAGGAGGAAGTCCTGGAAGTCAGAAATTGATGACGTTGCCGATCACGATCTCGTGACCTTGGACGCCGGACGCACTCTTGAGGGGCCAGGCAATGGTTAAATAAAAGGTATTGTTGAAAGCGCTGCGGATATCGCCGATGCGCAAGCCCAAGCCGATATCGCTATAGGTTGGACTCCAGGCGGACGGCGATAATTGATGGATTTGCGCGACATCCAGATAACCCACGAATCCCAGTTGGAAAAGACTCAGAATCTGCAGCGGCGTGACTATCCGGTCTTCCAAAGTGGCCTGCCAGCGGCGGTCACCGATGGCGAAATAATTGGGGTAACCGCGCAGCCCTTGCAATCCGCCTATGTATAGGTAATTTTCCGGATCCGGCCGCAGCACCGAATCCCATTGCAGGTGAGCAACCAGCGTCTGCCGGGGAAAATACTGATTGTAGGACGTAAATGTCAAATTACCCAGCAGATTACGGCTTACACTCTCCTGCTGACGGCCGTTCACGGACGCGGATGCCAGCAGCAGGGTGTTGCCGCGCAACTCTGCTCCCCAGGAAGCAGACAGCCCATAGAACGGCGCCGACACATCGCCGCCGAGATTCTCTCCGTAATGCCCCGCCTGCAGGTCCACCGTCCAACCCAGGTTGTAATCCTCGGCGCGATCTATGTATTCCATGTTGGTGAAGCTCGCATAACGGTCCTGGAAAAATTCCCAGGTGAGCCCCACGCCGGCGAGCCGCCGTGGGATCAACACCGGTTCGGGCAACACTCCGGGGGTTTGCGGCTCCAAGATTCCATAACCGTAATCACTCTGCGCGTAAAGTATGCCTGCGCGCATACCACCATCAACGCCAGACCAGTTGAGCAGATGCGCCCACGACAGAGTGTGCTGCTGCAGGGTGCTGGGCGCGGTCCAGGCAAGTGTGCCTTGGTTGTAGAAGTTGATATTTTCCTTTTGATCATAAAAACTTGCCTGCATCGCCCAGGGTGTTTGATCCTCATAAAAAGGCTGGCTCAGGCTCAGATACCTGATGTGGCCGTCGGACAGATCCTCGTAAGTGCTGGCCAGCTGCCAATAGCTGCCAAACAGCGATGCATCCTGGTAGCTGATCAGATTGGCGCTGCGCTGCGGATCGCGGGTATGGCCCACGGCCAGGGCCTTGCCAGTGCCGAGGAGATTTGCCTCCGTGACCTCGAACTGCACGGTGTTCTGTCCGCCCACATGGGCGAACTCTAAATCCAGCTTCAGCGTCCAGGCATCCTTGACGTGGACACCCACATCCACACGTCGTGCGTTGCAGTTTTCCGGCCGTATGCTGGATGCGCGCAAATACCGGAGCGCATGCAAGCGGCGTACGCTCTCATAAATGACACGCGGATCCACGGGATCACCGGATTTGAACAGCAATTGCTCGCGAATCGCCTGGGGATGGGTTTTGATATGCAGCTTGTCGGCGAGGCGTGCATACCAACGGTTTTGGGCGGGATTATTGAGATCGAAAACGTTGTCCACGATGATATGTACTGCGCCGATGCGGTAACCTTGGGTGGCAAGCGCATCCCACATGGCTTCTCCACGCCATTGCCGTAAGCCGCTGTTCGCCGGCAGCGGACAAACACCGGCATGCACCGGCCGCCACGTTAACAACACGAACACAAAAAAACCGACGGCGATCCGGATCAGTGGCCGCGCCATTCAAACCCGCATCCCGGCGAAGACCGCGGGTGTCCAATGTTTTCTACGGCGCGCGCGACGTTTGGCCACGGTTTCGCCCTCGTAATCCACTGGCTGGGGTGACATGTGTAACTGCGCGCGCGCCACCAAAACATTGGTATTGATGCTGGCGAACAAACCACCATCAACCTCCATGACCGCAGCCATGTAGACACCGCAGCGGGCGCATACCAGAAAGTCGGTGATACCGAGCCCGAAGCGATAACGCTGTAGTACAGCGGGCTCAGTCACGCTTGTGATCAAACGACCATTTGGATCAGCGGCGGCCACAGCTCCGTGGGCACGACAGAATGAACATTGGCAGGTACGTAAAGGCAGGTCCGCTGGCGCGAACCCGGTTTCAAACCTTAACTGAAGATTACCGCAATGACAATGTCCCGTTAAGGTAGTCATATCGGTATCTGATGATTCACAGCAATGCCACGATGATGCCCATAAGACAGAAGCCGATAAGGTAATAACCTGTGTTGATAAGAAACAGCTTAAGGCTCTTGCGCTCGAACAGCGTATTCATGCCCACGACTGCGGTAGCCAGCACGCCGCCCAGAAACCCTACCGCCAAACCGTGGCGCCAATTGTGGCCTGGAAGCCAGTTCGTCAGAATGCAGGCCAGGATCGCCGCGCTCAACAGCAAAAGCACCAGCAACATGGCGGAGAAACGCAGCATGCTCTTGGGAGTGGGCTTGTGTTCGGTGATGCCGGTTTCCCGCGACCAGGCATGTGCGAACAGCCTGGGTGAATACCAGATACCACCGATAATAAACATGACTGCGGCGGCGACCACGATCCCGATAACCCACATGCCCATGGGATACTCCTAAGAAGCAAGAAGAAACCACAGGATACCGCACCGACCGGTGATTGATTCAATATATCGGGTCGCATGGCTCACCGCAGCTGGTCGGAGAGGTGACGCCAGCCGCGGGCTGTGGCAGGCTGCGCACCATGGCTGAAAACTCGAATAACACACCGCGGCAATTGCCGCGCAAGCTTGGGGCCTGGACCGGTGCCGCAGTAGTCGTCGGCGTCATCATCGGCAGTGGCATCTACAAAGTTCCCTCGCCCATCGCCGCCGACACTGGCAGCCTCACAGGCGTGGCCCTGGTATGGATCCTGGGTGGGTTGATTTCGCTGTTCGGCGCCCTGTCCGTGGCGGAACTCGCCGCCATGTTCCCGGACGCAGGCGGCCCCTACATCTACCTGCGCCAGGCCTTCGGTCCGGTCCTCGCCTTCATGTTTGGCTGGATGTGGCTCCTGACTACGCCCAATTCCTGGGCCGCCCAAGCCATCACATTCGCGGACTATTTCGGCAGCACGGTCGCGTTCACGCATCTCGAGAAAAAACTCTTGGCGGCAGCGCTCATCACTCTGCTTTCGGCAGTGAGCTATTGCTCCGTGAATCTGGGCGCCTGGGTGCAGAACCTGTCCACTGGCGCGAAGCTATTGGCACTCACTGGTCTCGCCATTGCTCTGTTCAGCTTCGCGCCGCATCCAGCTGCGAACCTCGCGGGCGTGGCCTCGGGCCACATCGTCTGGTCGGGCGTGGCCGTGGCACTGGTGGCGGCGCTCTGGGCCTACGATGGTTGGGTCAACATCACGCCACTTTCGGGCGAAATGAAGGATCCGCAGCGCACTCTCCCAAGAGCGCTCATCGGCGGCACCTTGGTGACACTTGCCGTATACCTGGTAATGAACATGGCCTTCGCGGTAGCGTTGCCCTTCAATGCACTGGCATCGTCCAAGGCGGTGGCCAGCGACGCGGTGATTGCGGTGCTGGGCCAGGGCGCGGCGGTGGTGATCGTGGGGTTGGTGATGCTCTCCACATTCGGCTCCATGAACGGCAGCATCCTCTCGGACCCACGGGTGTTCTACGCCATGTCGAAAGATGGACTATTCTTCAAATCCGTGGGCAAGGTGCATCCCCGCTTCCAGACACCCCACGTGGCCATCGTCCTCAGTTGGGCCCTGGCGATGATCTTCCTGGTGTTCCGGGACTTCCTGGATCTCGCTGAGGCCTACGTGCTCGGCATCTGGCCGTTCCTGGCACTCGCGGTGATCGGGCTTTTCATCCTGCGTCGCCGCCATCCTGACCTAGTGCGGCCCTACAAAGTGCTGGGTTATCCAGTAATTCCAGCGTTGTTTGTGCTCGGTACATTGCTGGTCGTGGGCTATTCGCTCTACAAAAACCCTGTATCCACCGGCGTGAGTCTCGGCGTCACACTCATGGGACTGCCGCTGTATTTCATCTGGATGTTCTATCAACGGCGCGCACAAAAATCCTAAACAGTGCGCGTCGCCTGGCTCACAACCCTGATTTCATCGGCTCTCTTCCGATGGCCGCGGCTTCGGATTCAATCCCTACACCACCATCCCATTACCCTTGGGGTAACTGTGGCGATTCATACACCACGGGTTTTCCCACCAGCAGGGTGGGCGCGCCTGCCGCATAGGCCGCCCGATTAAAAGCGGGTATGTCCTGCTGCAGCAATTGATTGAAGCGGCTCAGGTAACCCTGTAGGTCGCCCTGCAACTCCGCCACCTTGCTCTTGAAGGGCGCAGTGGGCGCCTGGGCATAGCCGCCGAGGAAAAACGCGTTCCATTGCAGCTCGCCGTGGAAATGCGGCAGGGTCTTGAGGAAATCCTCATCCACGTTGTGCTGGATGTCCGGATCCCACATGGCGTTTTTCAGCCCAGTGATCTTGTCATTCAGCTTGCCGCCATCGGCCAGCACCGCGGCATCGGCTTTTGACTGGCCGGCTTGCTTGAGCGTAGCACTCAAGTCATTGAGCTGGCTTTGCCAGGCGTCGAGG
>DAHVFI010000057.1 GCA_027317045.1 Gammaproteobacteria bacterium | reverse complement strand
GTGTTGCAGTCAATAATGATTGAACAGAGCCGGCTGTAATGCATGGATTCCTCCAAAAAGCCAGGCGTAAGGGATAAGGAGTGAAGCGCTGGAAAGATCGATGCTCGTCGTGCCATTATCCCTGGCGCCTCACGCCTCACCTCTCACTTTCTTCACAGAACCAGATTACGCACTTCCGACAATACCTGACACAGGAAAGTGGTAAAGCGCGCTGCCGATGCGCCATCAATGACGCGATGATCGTAGGACAGCGACAGCGGCAACATCAGACGCGGCTGGAATTCCTTGCCGTCCCACACGGGTTTCATCTGCGACTTGGAGACTCCCAGAATGGCCACCTCCGGCGCATTCACGATGGGTGTGAAGGCGGTGCCGCCGATGCCGCCGAGGCTGGAGATGCTGAAAGTGCCGCCCTGCATCTCATCGATCTTCAATTTGCCGTCGCGGGCCTTGGCAGCCAGCTCACCCAGTTCCTTGGCCACTTCAAACAGATTCTTCTTGTCGGCGTTGCGGATCACCGGCACCACCAAACCATTCGGGGTGTCCGCCGCAAAACCGATGTGGAAATATTTCTTATACACCAGATTCTGCCCGGACGGGTCCAGCGAGGAATTGAAATCCGGGAATTGCTTGAGTCCCTCGACGCTGGCCTTGACGATGAACGCCAGCAGCGTGAGCTTGGCGCCGACTTTTTCGGCGTCGGACTTGAGCGCCTTGCGCACATTGTCCAGCTCGCTGATATCCGCTTCGTCATGCTGGGTGACATGCGGTACGTTCACCCAGGCGGCCTGCAAGCGCGGGCTGGATATGCGTTTGATGCGCGGCAGCGGTTTGATCTCGATGGCACCGAACTTGGCGAAATCCACCTCCGGCACTTTCGGCAACCCACCGCCCTGTAGCATCCCGCCTTGCATGGCGGCTTTGACGAAGGCTTTCACGTCCTCGTGGGTGATGCGGCCCTTCTGGCCGCTGCCGCTAACCCGCGACAGATCCACGCCCAGCTCGCGAGCGAGTTTGCGCACCGAGGGACCGGCATGCGCCTTGCCGAAGCCGGCCTCGTTGATGGGCACGGAAGAAACAGCGTATTGCGTGCTGCGTTCTGCGTACTGTACAGAAGCTGGCTTACCCCCCTCACCCTCTGCGACGGGCAAGGGGGATTTGATAGAAGGCACGCTGGCTTTCACCCCCTCTCCCCTGGCGGGAGAGGGTTGGGGTGAGGGGGAAGTGCCGGCTGGTTTCGACGGTGCAGTTTTCTGCGTGGCCGCCGCCTCCATCACGTCCATGACAAGAATTACCGAGCCTTCAGAAACCTTGTCGCCCTGCTTGAGCTTCATTGCCTTGACGGTACCGGCGTAGGGTGAGGGCACATCCATGGCGGCCTTGTCGGTCTCCAATGTGATGAGCCCTTGCTCTTTCTCGACCGTGTCGCCCGCCTTCACCAGCACCTCAATGACGTCCACGTCCTTGAAGTTGCCGATGTCCGGGACTTTGACTTCAACCAATTGGTTCATACCATGACTCTTTTTATCATTTGACTGTTCGCTTCTTCTTGTGGGAGCGGCGATATTCGCCGCGATTAAAGCGTATCGCGACGGGAAGTATCGCTCCTACAAAACTCATACCGTCATCGGATTGGGTTTCTTGGGGTCGATGCCATATTTCTTGATGGCGTCATTCACTTTCTTCACATCCAGCTGACCCTCATCCGCCAGCGCCTTGAGTGCCGCCACCACTACATAGCGGCGATCCACCTCGAAGAAATGCCGCAGGCCCTCGCGGGTGTCACTGCGGCCGAAGCCATCAGTACCCAGCACCACGAAACGCCGCGGTACGAATTCGCGGATCTGATCGGCAAACAGCTTTACGTAATCGCTGGCCGCGATCACCGGGCCGGCGTGTGCCTCCAGTTGCTGTGTCACATAGGGCACGCGCGGTTTCTGGTCCGGGTGGTAGAGATTCCAGCGTGTGACATCCTGGCCTTCGCGACGCAGCTCGGTGAAACTGGTGGCGCTCCAGACGTCCGCGGTCACGCCCCAATCTTTTTGCAGCATCTCCGCAGCGGCTTCCACTTCCCGCAGGATGGTGCCGGAACCCATGAGCTGCACCCGCAGCTTGCCTTGTCCGCCGGTGCGCAGCAGGTACAGACCCTTGAGAATGCCTTGCTCCGCGCCCTTGGGCATGGGCGGGTGCACATAGTTCTCGTTCATGGCGGTGATGTAATAGAAGATGTTCTGCTGCTCCTTGAACATGCGGCGCATACCGTCCTGGAGTATGACCGCGATTTCATAGGCATAGGTGGGATCATAAGCAACGCAATTGGGAATATTGGCGATCATCACGTGGTTGTGGCCATCCTCGTGCTGCAGACCTTCGCCTTCCAGGGTGGTGCGACCGGCGGTGCCGCCGATGAGGAACCCGCGCGCCTGGATGTCGCCCGCCGCCCAAAACAGGTCGCCGGCGCGCTGATAACCGAACATCGAATAGTAGATATAAAAGGGAATCATCTGCACGCCGTGGCTGCTGTAGGCGGACGCGGCTGCAATCCATGAAGCCATGGAGCCTTCCTCGGTGATACCCTCCTCCAGAATCTGGCCGTTCTTGGATTCCTTGTAGAACATGAGCTGGTCGGCATCCGCCGGTTCATACAGCTGGCCGACCGACGAATAGATGCCGATCTGACGGAACAGGCCTTCCATGCCGAAGGTGCGTGCCTCGTCCGGCACGATGGGCACCACGTGTTTGCCGACGGCCTTGTCCTTGGCCAGCGTGGTAATCATGCGCACCAGCGCCATGGTGCTGGAAATAGCATGATCGCCGGTGCCCTCGAGCAAATTCTTGAAGATATCCAGACCCGGCACGTTCAGCGGCCCGGCCTGGGTGCGACGCTGGGGCAAATAACCGCCGAGCGCTCCACGGCGAGCTTTCAGATATTTGATTTCCTCGCTGTCCTCCGCGGGGCGCTCAAACGGAATGCTGGCAATCTCGTCGTTGCTGACCGGGATATTGAAGCGGTCGCGGTATTCCTTGAGGGCTTCCTCGTCCAGCTTCTTCTGCTGGTGCGCACCCATGGCTCCCTGGCCGCCCTTGCCCATGCCGAAGCCCTTGACGGTCATGGCAAGAATCACCGTGGGCTGGCCCGTGT
>DAHVFI010000049.1 GCA_027317045.1 Gammaproteobacteria bacterium | reverse complement strand
TGCCGCCGGCATGGTTGGCAAAATCATCATCAAGTCACCTGGGCATCGCTAGGTTTCGCCGGCCGTGATGTAACCAGAACTGGTGTACGGGGAAGCGGATTCGCGTGGGAACTATTCATGGACATGGACATGCCGGCCATGTTCTTGGGCATTTCGGCCGGCGGCATGCCGTGCAGCAGCACCGAGGCGGCGCCGATTACTGCCAAGCCCAGCAGGCTCTCAGCCAGCACCGCACGCGCACAACTGCGAACCACCAAGGCGGTTTCGCGGGCCGAATTGTCGGACGGGGCGAATCCGCCCAGGAGTATTCCGAACACTGAAGCCGGTACCGGCTGACCTGCGGCATGCAGCAGACGTGGGAGCTTCAGATAACGGTTGTGGGCACCGAATATGATCATCAGGATCACGATTCCGAGCTTCACGTCGAGCGTGATGCCGTAGCTTGAAGTCCACAGCGCATGGAAACTGCCGAGCTCGCCCATGGCGGTATAAATGCCTGTTGCCAGAATCAAGGCAAGTGCAATTCCCGAGAGCGTGGACAAGCGCTGGAACATCATTGCGCAATGCTCACCGGGGGTGTCACCGTCTCGCAGCAGTTTCGGGAAGATTGCCAGCGACATACCGAACAGGCTGCCGACCCACACGGCTGCCGACATCAGGTGCACCCAATCCACCCACACCGCGAAGGTGAAATCGCCGTGGTCGGCGGGATGGCCGGTTTCGCTGCGGGTGAGTGCGATGCCGGCTGCACCGATCACCATGAACCACGCCGCCCAGGTGTGATGGCGGTGGTGCAGGCACCAGCCCCAGGCCAGCCACAATAGGAGCAGCGCCGGAATGCGCCATACCCACACGTGGCCGTAATGCGTGACTTGGAGCGCCGGCTTCAGAGAGCTGAGCACCAGCGAGAAGGAACCGCCGTCAAGCTCCAGAATACGCGACAGCAGAATCCCGGCGCTGCTCAGCGTCAGCAGCGCAATGCTGAAGCCGAGCAGGCGCAGCACCGAGGTTTCGAGCGTGCTGCCTTCCTCGCGCGGCAGCACCGCGAGCCAGCAGGCCAGCAGGCCGATCACGGCGAACAACATGCCCACGTCGAAAGCGGTTAATGCAATATTGATAGGCATGGCGAGCCTTGCTTATGACACGGTGAAGGGGAAACGCCCGGCGGTGTGATGGCCGTCGCGCGCGATTACGCTCCAGTACACCCAGTATTGGCCGGGCGGCAGTGGCGTGGGCAGCGTGGTTTGCAGCAGGGTGTTATCGGATGAGGACACCGCGCCCTTGCCCTGGCTGACCCGCACGCCGGCCGCGTTCTTGACGATGATGGTCGAAAACACCGGCTCAATCTCGCCATCGAACCAGATCTGCACCGTCTTGGGCGAGGGACTCACGGTGGCGCCGACATGCGGCGCAGAATTGTCGGGAAACGCGTGCGCCCACACTGACGTCGCGCTAGCCAGCGTCAGCAGCAGTAGCACGGCAGGGATGGTTTTGCGCATGCCGGTGCTCCTCACTGCCAGATCGGCGCACCGATGGTGTGCGGCGCGAGATCGTCGAGATAGAAATCGAAACCCAGCATGATGCCGACCGAGTTGCCGGTGCGGCGGTTCACCGGAATCTGCAGTTCCACGCCCCACTGAACATAGTGATTGATCCAGAGGAAGCCGGGGGCAATGTAACCGGTGGTCTGGCCGTGGCAGCCGTTGTCGAGGCAGGTCTGCATCGGAAACTCGATAATCGGGATCATGTTGTTGAACGGTGCCTTGAGACCGACGTATTTCACGAAATTCTGCAAATAGGGAATGCTGTACTGCAGCGAGAATGCCCAGTTGAGCATGCGCGGCACGTTGGGATTGGTGGGGATGCCCACCGATACCGCGCCGGTCACTGCCGCGGGCTTCAGCCAGTTGGCTGAGGCTTCGCCCAGACCCTGGCCGAAGGCGAACTCCGGCGTCCAGGTGGAATAGTCCAAACCCACGGCCCGGCTACCAGTGTGGGCGATGGAATCCGCCAGCGAAAACAGGCCGATAGATTCGGAGTTGTCGTTTTCATACAGCTGCCAAGCGCCTGCCACGCTCACATTGTCCCAGCCGTGAACCGCAGGCATGCCGCCCGGCACCAGGCTCTGGTAGTCGGTGCTCATGACCAGCGAGAAATTCGGCGTGATGGGCTTGGTGAAGGCTGCCGACAAAACGTTCTGTTCGGTGCCGTCCACGTTGATGTGATTGAACACCAGCGGCAGTTCCGCGCCAATGCCGGGGTCGTCGAAGCTGAGCGTCGACGGAAACAGCCGCATGCCGGCGATGGCGTGGGCATGGACTGGTGCCGCAGCCACGGCCATCGTAATGGCGGTGATCAACACGGAAACACACAATCTCATCTTCTGAGTTTTCATGGCTCTCATCGGTTGATTCCTGAACGTATGGCGCATCCGGCTTGTTCTCGCACGAGCCGGACGCGGCGTTGTATGCCGTCATTGTCCGCAGCGCGGTGCTCCATGAATCCGGCTCTAAGCCGGGTTAAAGAATCCGGACAGGAACGCCGGCCCCGGATCCTCATGGAACGGGCTCGCGTCTAGCGGCGGGTGTCAAACAGCGGGTGGGGCGCGGGACTGGTAGTTGCCTCCGGGCACGGGCCGCGGAGGAAATGTCTGCTCGCTGGCGATGCGCAGGAACCGGTGGTGGATGAGCGGCCGGCTGGCATCAAGTTGCGGGGTGAAAATCTCAAGCGCACCGTGGGCCATCATCTGGCACACCGGACAATGTAATTCTCCGGCGAGGGTCTTGTGGGTGTGGGCTGCCTCCAGTGCGTATAGACCGACGCTACAGACAGCGGCCACCAGCACCAGCCAGCCGAACCAGCGTGCCCGGCGGATGGGCATGAGCAGCCCGGCCGGCTGCCGTAGGTGGAGATCAGATGTCTTGCCCATCACAAGCAGCCGTCCTCGTGTGGTAATGCGGGTAAATGACCGCGGAGCGGAGGCTGAGTTCCGGACCGAGTATAGACGATAGCCTCCCGCGGTTCAGGGCGGCCCACACCTGGAAGACGTAATGGCCAGTGGCCCGCAAAAGCCCTGGGGCCATCGAGCCGCCGGCTACTCCTGGGTGGCGCTGTCGTAAAACTTGTCCAGATCGGTGTGCAGCTTGGCCAGGGCCGGCGTATGGATATACAGCATGTGACCGTCAGGGTAGTAATCGAAGCTGATGTTCTTCTGCAGCGACGGGTCCAGACCCATGTGGTTTAGTTCATATTCAGTCTTGAAAAACGGCGTGGCCAGATCGAAATAGCCATTGCCTGAAAACACTTTCAGGTGCGGGTTCCGGGTCATGGCCTCGCGCAAATCCGGCAGGGTGTCGGGGACCGGATATTTCTGACCGTCCACCACGTGGTGCCAGTCCCAGGCGTTGCCGACTTTATAGTTCAGAAATTCATAGTCGGTATTGCTGTGATATTTGAGATCATTGTTGAGATACCAGTGGAACGGGGCCACGAACGCCGGAAACAGGGCAGTGCTGGAAGGGTCATAGCCCGGGAATTCCCCGGCGGAGTCGAGATCGATGCCTTCGAAGCGCGCATCGAAACGGCCCACGGTGCGGCCTTCGCTGCGCAGCAACTGCTTCATGAAGCGTGCCGGTTCGATACGCAGCTTGGTTTCCTTGAGGTAGGTTTCGCTCAAACCGGTATAGGCGTGCAGCTTATCCAGCACGGCGGCTTCCTGGGCCGGCGTAATGCGGTCGCCGGCCTCCAAGGCGTGAGCGTAATCGCCCAAGGCGAACTGCCGCACTTGCGAGAGGAACGCGGGGAGATCCGCGGGTTTGTTGGGCAATTTGTCGTGATACCAGGCGACCGCGGCATAACTCGGCAGATAAAGCTCATAGGACAGGTCATTGGAACCCGGCGGCTGGAACCAGAATTCATCGTTGAAGTTCAGGATGCTGGAGAGCAGAATCACGCCGTTCAGGGCCACGCCCTTGTTCTGCAGCCATTCCGCCAGCATGGCGGAACGCGGCGTGCCGTAGGATTCGCCCAACACGAACTTGGGGGAGTTCCAGCGGTTATTCTCGGTGAGGTAATTCTCGATGAATTCGCCGAAGGATTTTACATCCGGATCGGTGCCCCAGAAATCCTTGCCGCTGGCCTTACCGAGGGTCTTGCTGAAACCCGTGCCCACCGCGTCGATGAACACCAGATCGGTCTTGTCCAGCAGGCTATAGGGATTGCTCTGCAGGCTGTAGGGCGGCGGCGGTGTGGGTGCGGCATCGGTGGTCTGCACGCGCATCGGCCCGAAACCACCCAGGTTCACCAGCACCGAGGAACCGCCGGGACCGCCATTGTAGGCGAAGGTCAAAGGACGCTGGTCGGGTTTGGCGCCGTTTTTGGTATAAGCAATGTAGAACATGCTGGCAGTGGGGTCACCCTTGTCATTGCGGAGAATGATGGTGCCGGCGGTCGCGGTGTAATCAATGCGCTCGCCGTTCACCGTCACGCTGCCGTGGCTGACGGATTTCTGTTGTTTCGCGGTTGCTGTAGTCGCCGGGGTATTGGCAGCGGCGGGTTTGACC
>DAHVFI010000011.1 GCA_027317045.1 Gammaproteobacteria bacterium | reverse complement strand
AACCAAGGCCGTCTGGGGCTGTTCGGCCGTGTCGTGGCAGTACGCCAGAACGGCGAGGATGAATACCGGCTGGGAGTACAGTTCACGGATTTTGAGGCAGGCACCTATAACGCTCTTGAGACTTATATCGACAGCCACCTCTAGGTGGCTTTCCATTCAGAGGCCGTGGCCATCACAACTGCCTCAAGGTACTCATCCGCAGTCCTGATGCTCGCCGGTGGGGCCTTGCCGGCTTACATCTGCTCGGGTGTCGCAAATACTGACTCATAGACCATCGAAATCACGATTTTATCTTGATGGTCATAAGCTTGCGGCCATCGCTGCGATTCCAGGTCGTCTTGCCTTCGAAATCTCCGTTTTGGGGGATCGGATTTCCCGTTCGGGAGATACGGGCAGTAAGAGCAATATGCGCATAATTTGAGATATTGCGACCGTGTACCATTGCGTCTTTATCACTTAAGGTCATGCTCAATGGTAAATCTCGAACTTGGAAACGGCGCACCGCCAAGGGCGGCCCATCATGGGAACCCGCCGGTTCCGCATAGACAAAAACACTTTCTTCGGGTGACACTTGATTATGCAATTTTGAATCGAGGGTTACCTGGATGTTGATCGCACTGACTTCAACCTGCAGAGGTGCCGCTGCGGTATCTGCCCCACCCGCATCCTCGATGGCTTGTTTAACCACAGCTCGGTATTGCGGAGGCAGGTTCTGCGCCAGAAGCAGTCGCCAGCGTTGTACGGCTAATTTCTTGTCGCCGCGGTGTATTGCCGCGAGTCCGCCGTACCATAAGGCACGCACATTATTCGGATCTTCTTGCAAAACTTTCTCGAATAGCGGCGCCGCCTTCTGCATGAATTGATCGGGATCAGCCAGCGCCACCGCCTCCGCATAGGACGCCAACAAATCCGGATCGGAATCTCCAGACAACTTCCGCGCCCGATCCAGTGCTTCTACGGCCTCATTGTATCGGTTCATGAGCACATAGGCTTGACCCAGCATAATCCAGCCCTGCAAATCGCTCTGATCGGTGGTATGCAGTCGCCGGGAAAGTTGCGCCACCATTGCATCCATGTTGTAGGTAGTCGCCGCCGGAATGCCCTCCACCGCCACCCGCCAATTCCCCAGTTGCCAATATCCGACGGCCATGCCGATTACCAATACCAATCCCGTAGCCACCGCCAGTATCCGGCTGCGCGGCGCTGCCGCCCCGGCTGGGCGGGTTTCGGTCTTATCGCCAAGACTTGCCGTCAGTTCACGGTCCAGGTCACGCAGTGCCGCCGCATAATCCGAGGTTGCAAGACGGCCGGTCGCAAGATCCCGTTCCAGTTCATCCACCTGGTTTGCATGCGCCGACCGATAGGCAGTCTCATAGGATGGACGGCTGGCCGCATGACCGCGCCACAGCGGCACCACCACGCAGGCAGCAGCGATGCAGAGCATGAAACCCGCAATCACGATGAAGACCAAGGTTATATCTCCCGCCCTTCATCCATTCGGGCCCGCTGACGCACCACCAGGATCACCACCAGGATCGCGATGCCCAGCAACAGAAACGGTCCGGTCCACAACAACCACGTGCTGGCCTGCAGCGGCGGATTGTAGAGCACAAAGTCTCCATAACGATTCACCATGTACTGCCTGATCTGCTGCTCACTCCTGCCCTCCGCCACCATCGCATGAATCTGGCGGCGGAAGTCCGCTGCCAGCGGTGCATCGGAGTTGGCAATGTTTTCATCCATGCATTGCAGGCAACGGATTTCCTGCAATAAATGCTCGTAACGGTGCTCCATTACGGGATCGGAGAATGGCGGTTCGCTGTCGATGGCCCAGGCTACACGCGTCACCATCAGCAACAGGCAAGCCCCAATCAGTAACCAGGTTCTCATGTGCCCTCGCGGCGCAGGGCCTGGATGCGCGGCAGCAAATCGTTGCGAATCACTGCGGGGGTGATGGGCCCGATGTATTTGTAGCGGATGATGCCGCGGACATCGATCAGGAATGTTTCCGGCGCCCCATAAACTCCCCAGTTAATGGCCACGTTCCCGATGGGGTCAAAAGCCACAGCGGCATAGGGATTGCCGCGTTCTGCCAGCCATTGCAGTGCACTCTGCCGGTCGTCCTTGTAATCGAGCCCATAAATCGGCACCACATTCTGCTTGGAAAAGACCAGCAGCGTCTGCTGTTCATCACGACAGGCAACGCACCAGGTAGCCCAGACATTGACCAGGGATATTTGGCCTTTGAGTTGATTCTGGTCGAACGTCTCTTTCGGATTGTGCAATCGCGACAAGCTGAAATCCGGCACCGGCTTTCCGATCAAAGGCGAAGATACGATGGTTGGATTGAGATACAGGCCGCGCCAAAAGAATCCCATGAGTGCGAGCAGCACCAGCATGGGCAGAATAAAAAAAAGGCGGCGGCGCATCAGCGTTCCGGTGCTTTCGCAAGATCCGCATCAACATCCTTGGGTGGCGCACTCACATCTACGGTTGCCGGCACCCGGACCCGCCGATAGCGCTTGTCCAGGATTGCGATGAAACCGCCCAGCATCATGGTCAAGCCACCCAACCAGATGAATCTGACAAGTGGTTTGTACTCAATGCGCACGCTCCAGGAGTCCTGCCCAAGCGGGTTGCCCAGCGCCACGTACAGGTCGCGGAAGGGTCCGGCGGCGATGGCCGCGTTGGTGGTGGTGGTGCCATCGTGCCGGAACTGACGTTTTTCCGGATAAATCAGCGCGACCTTTTTACCCGCACGGGTCACCACGAAAGTGCCCTTCACCGCCTGGTAATTGGGATCGGATACATCCTGCACGCCTTGAAAGGCGAATTGATATCCGTGGACCGCGACGCTGGATCCCGGCTTCATCACCCGGTCAATGGTAATGCCAAGCATGGTAT
>DAHVFI010000009.1 GCA_027317045.1 Gammaproteobacteria bacterium | reverse complement strand
ACCTGGATCTCGACTGGTACGCGGGTTGGCATTCCTTCGTGATCTATCCCGGCCTGTTCATGCCGGAGCGCCAAAGCGTGGATGCCGCCGGTGTGGTACATCGCCACCGCCATGTCTTGGCCGGGGAATCCTGGCAACGCGGCCCGGTGATCCTGTCGTGGGAAGACGTGATGCAGGCCGGTGACCCGCCCGGCCACAACGTGGTCATCCACGAATGTGCCCACAAGCTGGATATGCTGAACGGCGAGGCCAACGGCTTCCCGCCGCTGCACGTGGAAATGGACCGGGCGCGATGGTCGCAAATATTCCAGTCGGCCTATATGCAATTACAGAGATCACACGCCGCCGGTGAGCCGCTGCCCATGGATGCCTATGCACTGCAAAACCCCGCGGAATTCTTTGCGGTCGCCAGCGAAGCATTTTTCGAAATCCCGGCTGAATTGCAGGCAGCCCTGCCGGAGGTTTACCGGCAGCTATGCCTGTTTTATCGCCAGGATCCCCTAAACCACTAGGTCGTTCGCCGACGCCGGATGCATTTTCTGATTCAGCGTTAATATTCAATACTAAACTCTGCACCTTGCACTTATAGAAATTATCATGCCAACCGCTCTCATTGATATCGGCGCAAATCTCACCCACGATAGTTTTGATACCGATCGTGAGGCGGTGATTCAGCGCGCCCAAGCGGCGGGCGTGGCTCAGTTCATTGTCACCGGCAGTGATGTGGAACACAGCCGCAAGGCATTGGAGCTCTGCCAAGGTTGGCCTAAGGTGCTGTTCTGTACCGCTGGCACCCACCCGCATCATGCGAAAGATTTCGGTACCGCGGCTCCGGCAAGACTGCATGAGCTGCTTGCAAATGCCGAAATGGTAGCCGTGGGCGAATGTGGTCTGGATTATTTCAGAAATTTTTCGCCACAGGCGGCTCAACTAACCTGCTTCGAAGCGCAACTGACGCTCGCGACGGAAACCTGCAAGCCGGTGTTCCTGCATCAGCGGGATGCGCATACAGATTTCATGGCTACCATGAACCATTACCGCAAGCGCTTAAGCGCGGGCGTACTGCACTGTTTCACCGGCAGTGAAGCGGAATTGCAGGATTATCTGTCGCTGGATCTGCATATCGGGATCACCGGCTGGATCTGCGATGAACGCCGCGGCAGACACCTGCGCGAACTCGTAAAACAAATTCCCGAAGACCGGTTGATGCTGGAAACCGATGCACCCTATCTTTTGCCGCGTGACATTCAGCCACGCCCCGCCCATCATCGCAACGAACCCATGTACCTGACACATATTTGCGAGACAGTTGCTACTTGCATAGGCAAGCCGAGCGCGCAGCTTGCCGCTGAAACCACGGCTAATGCACAGCGTTTCTTCGGCCTGCCGCCGGTTAAGCTAAAATAATACACACCCCTAAAGTCGCAGCCTGGAGTTGTGAATGAATACTGAACAAATCAAAAACTTTGTGGATACAACCTGGGATGGCTCCATCCTTCCGGTGCTCCAGGACTACATCCGCATCCCCAACAAATCAGTGATCTTCGACCGCCAGTGGCAGCAGCATGGTTACATGGAGAAAGCCGTGCAGCTGGCTGCCGACTGGTGCCGCAGGCATGCGGTTAACGGCATGCAGCTGGAAATCATGCGGCTCGAAGGCCGCACGCCACTGCTGTTCATCGAGGTTCCCGGCAGTGGCAAGGACACGGTGCTGCTGTACGGACATCTGGACAAGCAGCCGGAATTCAGCGGCTGGAAATCCGGTCTGGATCCCTGGACGCCGGTGCGGCGCGGCGACAAGCTCTACGGACGCGGCGGCGCCGACGACGGCTACGCGGTGTTTTCCTCGCTCACCGCCATCCGCGCCTTGCAGCAGCAGAACATCCCGCACGCGCGCTGCGTGCTGGTGATCGAATGCTGTGAAGAGTCCGGCAGTTTCGACCTGCCGTTCCATATCGAAAAACTCGGTAAGCGCCTCGGTGATGTGAGCCTGGTGGTGTGCCTGGACGCCGAATGCGGCAACTACGAACAGCTTTGGACCACCACGTCCCTGCGCGGCAATCTGGTGGGCACGTTGACGGCGGACGTGCTCACGGAAGGCGTGCATTCCGGCGCCGCCAGCGGCATCGTGCCGTCCAGTTTCCGTATCCTGCGCAGCTTGCTGGAGCGCGTGGAGAACAACGTCACCGGTGCCACCAAGGTCAAAAGCCTGAAACCGGTCATCCCTGCGCAGCGCCGCCAGCAGATCCGCCGCGCTGCGAAGGTGCTGGACAAGAGTGTGTACGGTAAATTCCCGATGGTGAAAGGCATGCAGCCTTTATCCCGCGATCCGGTGAAACTCATTACCGACAACACCTGGGGCGCGACGCTCTCGGTCACCGGTGCCGAGGGCATACCGGCATTGGCCGACGCCGGCAATGTGCTGCGGCCGCGCACCGTCCTGAAGCTCTCATTCCGTCTGCCGCCCACGGCCGATGCGCGCAAGGTGAGCGCCGAGGTGAAACGCCTGCTGGAGAAGAGTCCGCCCTACCAGGCGCGGGTGAAATTCAACGTGGAATCCGCCATGGGAGGCTGGAATGCCCCGGCGGTGGCAGGCTGGCTGGAAACTGCCATGCGCAGCGCTTCGAAAAGCTTCTTCGGTGCGGACGCCATGTACATGGGCACCGGCGGCAGCATCCCCTTCATGGGCATGCTGGGCAAGAAATTCCCCAGGTCCCAGTTCCTGGTGACCGGTCTATTAGGTCCGCATTCTAACGCCCACGGGCCCAACGAGTTCCTGCACATTCCAACCGCCAAGAAACTGACGGCCTGTGTCGCACAGGTACTCGCCGATCACCGGCAGAGATAACAAATTAAAACATAACATTGACCGACTCAGCTCTTAGCTCATTCAAGTCTCGGACGGCTGCCTCCGACCCATAACAGCAGTTCGCGAGATCACGCCTTAATTCGCCAGATGCTCGTCAACGTTACCGAGCCTGAGCACGGATTTTCCACCAGCACCTCATGGGCATCGCCCGCTTTGGACAGAAGGGGATCGAGCAGAGTGCGGTAATAGCGTCGCGCCGGCTCCATCATATCGGGGGCGTGCACTAAGGCGGTTACTAGGAAGGCCGCCTTGCTCGTCGCGGCGTCATCCTCGTCAAGCGCTTCCTCAATGTGGGCCAGGATCAGTTCGAAAGGGTCGGCTGGCTTGCCGACGATCCGTCGGCCGACCGCCTCTTGAAAACGCGCGACTTCTCGCTCCAAGGC
>DAHVFI010000007.1 GCA_027317045.1 Gammaproteobacteria bacterium | reverse complement strand
ACCAAACTCAACATTCCCATGCCGCCCGGAAGCGGAGACGCGGAATTCAGATCAGCCTGGAATCAGGTAGAGCGCTATCTGCGGAAACAACAGCCGCAATTTATCTTGTTTCAATGCGGCGCCGATAGCCTCGAAGGGGATCCCATTGCCCATCTGCGTTACACGCCGGCCACGCACGCCTATGCGGCCGCACGTTTGTGCATGCTGGCGGATGAGCTATGCGATGGCCGCATCGTGGGCTTGGGCGGCGGAGGCTACAATCGCCGCAATCTGGCGCGGGCTTGGTGCGGTGTCGTCGAGGCATTTCTGGGGACCTGAGGCAGGTTAGGGGTGAGGTACAATGGCCTCCCGAAAAATGACTCGCGCTACCTTTGGAGCCGCTGATGTTCAGCCAGGACATGACAATTGCCGGATTCGACGATGAGCTCCACGCGGCACTGCGTTCGGAGTTGCGGCGTCAGGAGGAAAATATTGAGCTTATCGCCTCCGAGAACTATGTGAGTCCACGGGTGCTGGCCGCCCAGGGTTCGGTGCTCACCAATAAGTATGCGGAAGGCTATCCCGGCAGGCGTTACTACGGCGGCTGCGAATTTGTGGATGTGGCCGAGCAGCTGGCGATTGAGCGCGCAAAAAAACTGTTCGGTGCCGCGTATGCGAATGTGCAACCGCACTCCGGTTCGCAGGCGAATGCCGCGGTTTATCTGGCGCTATTGAAAGCCGGCGACACCATCCTCGGCATGAGCCTGGCGCATGGCGGTCATCTTACGCATGGGGCCAAGGTGAATTTCTCCGGCAAGTTCTTCAATGCTGTGCAATATGGGATTGACACGTCCACCGGTCTGATTGATTACCAACAGGTGGCACAGTTGGCGGAAGAGCACAAACCGAAAATGATCGTGGCCGGATTCTCCGCCTATTCGCGCCGGGTTGATTGGCAGAAGTTTCGCGACATTGCCGATGCCGTCGGCGCCTATCTGTTTGTGGACATGGCGCATGTTGCCGGGCTGGTGGCGGCAGGAATTTACCCCGATCCGGTCAAAATCGCAGACATCACCACTACCACTACGCACAAGACCCTGCGCGGTCCGCGCGGCGGCCTGATCCTGGCGCGCGCCAATGAGGAGATCGAGAAGAAACTGAATTCCACCGTGTTTCCCGGCACCCAGGGCGGACCGTTGATGCATGTCATCGCCGCCAAAGCAGTGGCGTTCCTGGAAGCCCTGCAGCCGGAATTCAGGCTCTATCAACAGCAGGTGCTCGACAATTCCCGCGCCATGGCGGATGCACTGCTCAAACGCGGATTCAACATCGTCTCCGGAGGCACCGATAATCACCTGTTCCTGATGGATCTCATCAGCAAGAACATCACCGGCAAGGATGCGGATGCCGCGTTGCACAAGGCCAATATTACGGTGAACAAGAACGCCGTGCCGAATGATCCGCGGCCGCCGATGGTGACCAGCGGTCTGCGCATCGGCACTCCCGCGGCCACCACCCGTGGATTCAAGCAGCCTGAGATACGCGAACTGGCCGGCTGGATCGCGGATATTCTTGACGATATAGGTAACGAGAAGAAAATCGCGCACGTCAAGGATCAGGTGCTGGCTCTATGCAGGAAATTCCCTGTTTATCCTTCGAGCATGAAATATTGAGCCCGGCGCGAGCGCGTCATGTACTGCCCATTCTGTAATCATGAAGATACCAAGGTGATTGATTCGCGTCTCGCCGGCGAAGGCGCGCAGGTACGCCGCCGCCGCGAATGCGGGAAATGCGGCGAACGCTTCACCACTTTTGAGACTGCCGAATTGGTGATGCCGCGCATCGTCAAAAGCAACGGCACCCGTGAGCCCTTCAACGAGCACAAACTGCGCGCCGGCATGATGCGCGCGTTGGAAAAACGTCCGGTCAGCACCGAAGCCATCGAAGCCGCCATCGCGCGCATTACCCATAAATTGCAGGTAACCGGTGAGCGCGAGCTCCGTTCATTGCAGGTTGGCGAGCGGGTCATGGAGGAACTCAAGGCGCTTGATGAAGTCGCCTATGTGCGCTTTGCCTCCGTATACCGCAGCTTCCAGGATGTAAATGAATTCCGGGAGGAAATCCAGCGGCTGCAGGATGAAACCGCGCGTGCAGCCCTGAAACGCGAACAGATGCCGTTGTTGCCGGACGAGGAAAAGAAGTGAGGCGTGAAGCGTGAAGTGCGAGGTGTATTTTGTTGCGCGTAGGGTACGCAGGATAGGCTGTTTTGGTTTCTACGTTTCTTGCTCCTCACTCCTCACTCCTCACCCCTTACTTGTTTAACATGTTCTCCGCCGCTGATCACACCTTCATGGCCGAAGCTCTGCGGCTTGCGGAACAGGGGTTGTACACCACCGACCCCAATCCGCACGTCGGCTGCGTGCTGGTAAAGGATGGCAACATCATCGGCCGAGGTTTCCACCGCAGGGCGGGTGAAGCGCACGCGGAGGTGAATGCACTCAAGCAGGCAGGCGACGATGCTCGCGGCGCCACTGTCTATGTCACGCTGGAACCCTGTGTACACTTCGGGCGTACCGGGCCATGCGCCGATGCCCTGGTGCAAGCAAACGTTGCACGGGTTATCGCGGCGATGGCGGATCCAAATCCACGGGTGGCCGGCAAAGGCTTTGAAAAGCTGCGGGCCGCCGGTGTTGAAACCGCCGTAGGTCTGCTGGCAACGGAAACCCGAGCGCTTAATCCGGGCTTTGTAAGCCGCATGACCCGCGGCCGTCCCTGGGTGCGCAGCAAGTTGGCTGTGAGTCTTGATGGCCGCACAGCGCTTGCCTCGGGCGCGAGCAAGTGGATCAGCGGTGAGGCCGCCCGGGAAGATGCGCAACGC
>DAHVFI010000357.1 GCA_027317045.1 Gammaproteobacteria bacterium | reverse complement strand
CGTAGCATCCCGACCCTGATGCTGTTCAAGGACGGCAACGTGCAGGCACAGAAAATCGGCGCCTTGTCCAAGTCGCAGTTGGCGGCCTTCATCGAGACCAACATTTGATTACCTGGGCGGCGGGAGACCGCCCGTTGTGCGGTTGCACGTTGTATCTAAAAAGAACAACGGGGACGTTTGAGTTTTAGAACTAACCCTTATTTATCCCGGCATCCGCCGGCTGCACTCCATAACTATTAACTATAATTTGAGAGACCGGGAACCCAACGCTTATGAACCTAACGGATCTGAAGAAAAAACCTGCTGAAGTCATCATCGAACTGGCGGAATCCATGGGCCTCGAGAACATGGCGCGTTCCCGCAAGCAGGACGTGATTTTTTCCATACTCAAGGCCCACGCCCGCAACGGCGAGGAAATCTCCGGCGACGGGGTGTTGGAAATCCTGCAGGACGGTTTCGGTTTCCTGCGTTCCGCCGAAGGTTCCTATCTGGCCGGGCCGGATGACATCTATGTTTCCCCCAGCCAGATCCGCCGCTTCAACCTGCGTACCGGCGACAGCGTGGCCGGCAAGATCCGCCCGCCCAAGGAGGGCGAGCGCTATTTCGCGCTGCTCAAGGTGGACCATATCAACTTCGATCCGCCGGAGAACGCCAAGAGCAAGGTGCTGTTCGAGAACCTGACGCCGCTGTTCCCCAAGCAGCGGTTCACGATGGAGCGCGGCAACGGTTCCACCGAGGACATTACCGCACGCATCATCGACATGATCGCGCCCATCGGCAAGGGTCAGCGCGGTCTGATCGTGTCGCCGCCCAAAGCCGGCAAGACCATGATGCTGCAGAACATCGCCCAGAGCATCACCGCCAACCACCCTGAGGTGTATCTCATCGTGTTGCTCATCGACGAGCGTCCCGAGGAAGTTACCGAGATGCAGCGTTCAGTCAAGGGCGAGGTGGTGTCATCCACGTTCGATGAGCCGGCCACGCGCCACGTGCAAGTGGCCGAGATGGTCATCGAGAAGGCCAAGCGTCTGGTGGAGCACAAGCGCGACGTGGTGATCCTGCTGGATTCCATCACCCGCCTGGGGCGCGCCTACAACACGGTGGTGCCGGCATCCGGCAAGGTGCTCACCGGCGGCGTGGATGCCAATGCGCTGCAGCGGCCCAAGCGCTTTTTCGGCGCGGCGCGCAACATCGAGGAGGGCGGTTCGCTCACCATCCTGGCCACCGCGCTGGTGGAAACCGGTTCGCGCATGGATGACGTGATCTACGAGGAATTCAAGGGCACCGGCAATTCCGAAATCCACCTGGACCGGCGCATCGCCGAGAAGCGTGTGTTCCCGGCCATCAACATCAACCGCTCCGGCACGCGCCGCGAAGAGCTGCTGGTGCCACCGGATGAGCTGCAGAAGATCTGGATCTTGCGCAAATTACTGCACCCCATGGATGAACTGGCGGCCAGCGAGTTCCTGCTGGACAAGCTCAAGGAAACCAAGACCAATGCCGAATTTTTCGACTCCATGAAAAAGGGCTAAAGGGTTTGGATTGAGGCGTTATAAGTGTTGGGAGAAGCCTTGACACGGAAATTTCCAAAAGCATAATTTTGCACACCTCACACTTCACGTTTCAGTGCGCGCCAACCGATGTCGCGACGGAAAAAGCGCCCCGGCCAGTGGATACCATCGGCGACGTGATAGGCCCGTTGACGAGCATCCCCGACGGTGTCGCCCAGAGCCGTGACGCACACCACCCGCCCGCCGTTGGTAACGATGCGGCCGTCCTGGTCCGCAGTACCCGCATGGAATACCTTCACGTTGTCCATCGGGAACGGCGGCAGCCCCGAAACGGTCTCGCCTTTGCGGTACTCTCCCGGATAACCGCCGGCCGCCAGCACCACGCCCAAAGCCACGCGCGCATCCCATTCGGTTTTTGTTTTTTTGAGCTTGCCGTCAAGGGCCGCGGCACACAATTCCACCAGATCGGATTTGAGCCGCAGCATCATGGGTTGGGCTTCGGGATCGCCCAGGCGGCAGTTGAATTCCAGCACCCACGGCTTGCCGTCTTTTGAAATCATCAGGCCGGCATACAGGAAACCGGTATAGGGCGTGCCTTCCGACGCCATGCCCCGAATCGTGGGACGAATGATGTCGCGCAGCACGCGCTCGTGGATTTCCGGCGTTACCACCGGCGCCGGCGAATAGGCGCCCATGCCGCCGGTATTGGGGCCGGTGTCACCCTCGCCCGCACGTTTGTGGTCCTGGGACGTGGCCAGTGGCAGCACATGCTCGCCGTCCGCCATGACCATGAAACTGGCTTCCTCGCCCTCGAGGAAATCCTCGACCACCACTCGATGACCGGCTTCGCCGAAGGCGTTACCGGCCAGCATCTCGCGCACCGCGGTTTCCGCTTCGGCGATGGATTGCGCCACCACCACGCCCTTGCCGGCGGCCAGACCGTCGGCTTTCACCACCAGCGGGGCAGCCTGTTTCTGCAGATAGGCGAGCGCCGGTTTGAGTTGCGAGAAGCTGCGGTATGCGGCGGTGGGAATGCGATGACGCGCGAGAAAATCCTTGCTGAAAACCTTGGAACCCTCCAACTGCGCCGCGGCACGGCTCGGTCCGAAGCAGCGCAGCCCGGCCTGCTGGAAGACATCAACGATGCCGGCAACCAGCGGCCCTTCAGGCCCCACTACTGTCAGGCCGATACCTTGGCCCAGAGCAAAATCCAGCAACCCGCGGATATTATCCGCCGGGATGCGCAGGTTCTCGCAGTTGCGCTCGCGGGCGGTACCGGCGTTGCCCGGCGCCACGTACACTTTATCCACCGTTGGCGACTGGGCGATCTTCCAGGCGAGGGCGTGCTCGCGTCCACCGTTGCCAATGACCAAAACTTTCATTGCGCCGTTCCCAAAGTGAGCGTTTGCAGGACGCTATGGTACGGATTTTGCCCGCATCTGTCCCTTGGATGGCGCTCCGGCATCCGATTAAGCAGCCTTCAATGAGCCTTTTTTTGACAGCCGCCCCCAGTCATCGGTCACACTAGCGGCATGAAAAAATCCAACGCTGGTTTACCGGCTGGTCCTCGCCACGGCATCGCCCGGGTGTTGTCAAAGCGTGGCCTGTGCTCGCGCACGCAGGCGGCAGACTGGGTGAGGTCCGGACGGGTACGGGTCAATGGGTGGGTGATATTCGATCCCGAGCATCCGGTATCCGGTGAGCACGATCATATCGAAGTGGGCGGCGCGGACGCGCACGCCGGTAAACGAATCTATCTGATGCTGAATAAGCCGCGCGGAGTGGTCACGAGCGCATGTGACGAACATGGGCGCGACACGGTGTATCGGTGTTTCGAGGGCGCAAATCTGCCCTGGCTTGCACCGGTCGGCCGTCTTGATCGTGCCAGTGAGGGCCTGCTGCTGTTCAGCAACGATCCGGAATGGGCCGCGCGGGTTTCCGGTCCCGCCCGCATCGCGAAGGTTTATCACGTACAGGTCAATGGCATACCCGAGGCCGCGCAGCTTGCACGCCTGCGGGATGGCTTCGAAGACCAGGGCGAGTGGCTGAAAGCCAAGGTGGCGCGCCTGTTACGTCAGGGTTCGCGCAACGCCTGGCTGGAAATCGCCCTCGACGAGGGCCGCAACCGGCAAATCCGCCGCATGTTGGCGGCGTTGGATATCGGTGTGTTGCGCCTAATCCGGGTCGCAATCGGCTCAATCCCGCTGGGCGATCTGGGCAAAGGGCAATGGCGATATTTGAGCGAGCGGGAGATCAAGGAATTGAGTCAAACCTAGATCAAAATCCTGGCACTCAATTTCCGCGGGTACGCGTGCGTTTATCGGGTTGCAAGACAGCGACCGCGAAATAAATACTTGTCTAATGTTTGAAGTGGCGCATTGCAGTGAACACCATCGCAATCCCATGTTCATCGGCAGCGGCGATGACTTCCGCGTCGCGCAGTGAACCACCCGGCTGGATGATGGCGCTGATGCCGACGCTGGCGGCGGCGTCCACGCTGTCGCGGAACGGGAAGAAGGCATCGGAGGCCATGACTGCGCCGCGCACCTCGAGTTTGGCTTCCTGTGCTTTCAGCACGGCTATTTTTGCACTCATCACGCGACTTGGCTGACCGGCGCCGATACCGAGGGTATGGGCGTCTTTCGCGTACACAATGGCGTTGGATTTCACGAATTTCGCGACGCTCCAAGAGAACAGGAGGTCTGCCAGCTGTTTTTCCGTGGGGCGCTGGTGGGTAACGTTCTTGAGATCGGCGGCGGTGATATGGCCGTGATCGGCCTCCTGAAGCAGCAGACCGCCGCTGATACGGCGGCACTCGAACTCGCTTGAGGGTTTTTGCGGGCGGCCGGTGGCGAGTACACGCACGTTCGGTTTGGCGGACAGCGTTTTCAGTGTATCTGCGCCGATTTCCGGCGCCACGATCACCTCTACGAATTGATTGGCGAGAATTTTTGCGGCGGTGGTGGCATCCAGCGGCAGGTTGAAGGCAATAATGCCGCCGAAGGCGGAGCTGGAATCGGTCTGGTAGGCCTGTTCATAGGCTTGCAGCAAAGTTTTGCCCAGCGCCACCCCGCAGGGATTGGCATGTTTCACAATCACGCAGGCGGGCGTCTCGAATTCACGCACGCACGCAAGCGCCGCGTCGGCATCCACCAGGTTGTTGTAGGAAAGTTCCTTGCCTTGCAACTGCCTGGCGCCGGCGAGGGTACCGGCCGGGTCACCGCGCCCGGAGTAAAGCGATGCTCGCTGGTGCGGATTTTCGCCGTAGCGCAACTCATGGAGCTGACGGAATTGCGCGGTGTAATACGCCGGGAATTCCACGTATTTTCCATCCGCTGTGTGGCTGCTCAGGTAATTGGCGATGGCGCCGTCGTACGCGGCGCTATGGGCAAACGCCTTGACGGCGAGCTCGTAGCGCAGCGCGTCGCTCACGGCACCCTGGTGTGTCTGCATGTCGGCGAGTACGCGCCCATAGTCGCCGCTGTCCACCACCACCGTCACGGCAGCGTGGTTTTTGGCGGCGGCGCGCAGCAGGGCCGGGCCGCCGATGTCTATGTTCTCGATGGCTGCGTCGCGGGTGTGGCCGGATCTTGCGACCGTGGCCGCGAAGGGATAGAGATTGACC
>DAHVFI010000356.1 GCA_027317045.1 Gammaproteobacteria bacterium | reverse complement strand
GGGTTGTAGTTTAGAATAGCACCCATGCTGACCTATCCCGATTTCGACCCCGTCGCCCTGCATCTCGGAACCTGGCATCTGTTCGGACAGGTGTTCCAGCCCGCCATCCACTGGTACGGAATTACCTACCTGGTGGGTTTTCTCGGCTGCTATCTGGCCGCCTACCTGCGCGCGCGCAAACCCAACAGTGGCTGGACCAAGGAGCAACTCGCGGACCTGCTGTTCTATGTGGCTCTGGGGGTGGTGCTGGGGGGGCGCATCGGCTACACGCTGTTTTATGCCTACGACAATCAGGGGCACTGGCTCGAGTGGCAGAACCCGCTCTACCTGTTCCAGGTGTGGGACGGCGGCATGAGTTTTCATGGCGGCTTGCTGGGCGTGCTCGTTGCTTTTTGGTTATTCGCACGCAAATACCATAAGCGCTATTTCGACGTGGCGGACTTCGCCGCAGTGGTGGTGCCCATCGGTCTGGCGGCCGGGCGTATCGGCAATTTCATCAATGGCGAGCTGTGGGGCAAGGTTTCGACGCTGCCCTGGGCCATGCGCATCCCTTGCTCCAATACCCGTTTCACCGGCAGTGAATACTGTCGGCAGATAGTGAATGGCTACAGTCTGCCGCGTCAGCCGTCACAGCTCTACGAATTCATGCTGGAAGGCGTGGTGCTGTTCGTGGTGCTGTGGGTGTTCACCCTGAAACCGCGGCCGCGCATGGCGGTTTCGGCGCTGTTTGCGCTGCTTTACGGCATCTTCCGTTTCCTGGTGGAGTTCGTGCGTCTCCCGGATCCGCAGTTCGGCTATCTGGCCTTCGGTTGGCTCACCATGGGCCAGATTCTGTCGTTGCCGCTGATTATCCTGGGCGGTGTGATGCTGGTGCTGGCTTACCGCCGCAAAGAGGGCCCGGGAGTTGCCTGATGCGCCAGTATCTGGAGTTCATGCGCCAGGTGCGCGATCACGGCACACGCAAGAACGATCGCACCGGCACCGGCACCCTCTCGGTGTTCGGTTATCAGATGCGCTTCGATCTGACTGAGGGATTTCCGGCCGTCACCACCAAGAAACTGCATTTCCGCTCCATCATCCACGAATTGCTGTGGTTCCTGCGGGGAGAAACCAATCTCAGGTACCTGCATGACAACCAGGTCAGCATCTGGGACGAGTGGGCGGATGCCAACGGCGATCTGGGGCCGGTTTACGGCTATCAGTGGCGATCCTGGCCGGCGCCGGACGGCCGGCACATTGACCAGATTTCGAAGGTGCTGGAACTATTGCGCAAGAATCCGGATTCGCGCCGCATTCTGGTGAGCGCCTGGAACGTGGCGGAGCTGGACAAGATGGCCTTGCAACCCTGCCATGCGTTCTTCCAGTTCTATGTGGCGGACGGACGGCTTTCCTGCCAGCTCTACCAGCGCAGCGCCGATATCTTCCTGGGCGTGCCGTTCAACCTCTGCTCCTATGCGCTGCTGACGCACATGCTCGCGCAGCAGACGGGTTTGCAGCCCGGCGAATTCATCTGGACCGGTGGCGACTGCCACCTATATCAGAACCACATGTCACAGGTGGAAGAGCAGCTTTCCCGCGAACCCTATCCGCTGCCTAAGCTGGTGATCAAGCGCAAGCCTCCGAGTCTGTTCGATTACAAATTCGAGGATTTCGAGATTGCCGGTTACCAGAGTCATTCCGCCATCAAGGCGCCGATTGCGGTCTGAGGGCTGAATCACCGCTGGTGACAGCAACGCTGACGATTGGAACCGGGGTTTGTGGGAGCGGCGATATTCGCCGCGATGCTGCCGTGGTGTGTACCGCGGCCATGTCAGACAGGTGTGCCTGCGAATTGCAATTCCATAGACGCGCCTGCGGGAGCGGTGGTCTCCGCCACAGTGATTCGCAAGCCGACCGGGGTAGAAGGAATGAATACCATTACCTGGCAAGATTTCGAGAAAGTGGAACTGCGGGCCGGCACCATTGTGGCAGCCGAACCGTTTCCCGAGGCACGCAAACCTGCTTACCAGCTGACGGTGGATTTCGGTCCGGAAGCGGGCATCCGGAAATCCTCGGTACAAATCACCGTGCATTATAAGCTTGAGGAACTGATCGGTCAGCAGGTGTTGGGCGTGGTGAATTTCCCGCCCAAGCGCATCGGTCCATTTCTGTCTGAATGCCTGGTGTGCGGCTTCTACCGGGAGGACGGCAGCGTGGTGCTGGCAGTGCCGGACAAGCCGGTGCCGAACGGCGCGAAGCTGGGCTGATGCTCTCCCTGATCGTCGCCGTCGGCGAGCACAACGAGATCGGCCAGGGCGGAAAGATGCCCTGGCATCTGCCCGCCGATCTCAAGCACTTCAAGGCGCTGACGCTGGGCAAGCCGGTACTCATGGGCCGCCGCACCTTCGAGGCCATCGGCAAGCCATTGCCCGGCCGGCGCAATATCGTGGTGACCCGCAATGCGGCGTATCGCGCCGCCGGCTGCGAGATGGCGAATTCATTGGCGGATGCGCTGGTGCTGGCGTCCGGCGTGCCGGAGATCATGCTGATCGGCGGCGGTGAACTCTACCGCGAAGCGCTGCCGCGCGCCCAACGGATATATCTGACGCGGGTACATGCGCGTTTCGATGCCGACACATTTTTCCCTGCGCTCGATCCGGCGGACTGGCGGGAAACAGCCCATACCGATCATGATGCTGATGAACGCAACCCGCATGCCTACTCCTTTCTCACGCTGGAAAGGCGTCTCCCTGCCAATGTCGCGTGATTATTCTTGGTGGGTTGGGTTGTTGTGGTC
>DAHVFI010000222.1 GCA_027317045.1 Gammaproteobacteria bacterium | reverse complement strand
ATGATCATCAGCGCGGCCATCTGCAAAAAATCCATGCGGCCCTATCCACATTGGTGTATCCGGTACAAGCCGCGGTGAATGCTCCTTATGCCCTGGCCGGCTGGGCACAAGAGAAACTTGCCATGCATACCGCGCTGGTGGAAGAAAACACCCGCCTCAAACAGGAACTGCTCATGGATTCGGTGCAGTTGCAACAAACAGCCGCACTGGAACAGGAAAATGCGCGCCTGCGCAAACTGTTGCAGGCCGGCGCCAAGTTGAGCGGCCATGTGGTACTGGCCACATTATTGGCAGCGGACATGGACCCATTCCGGCACATGATCGTCATTGACAAGGGTGCGGATGCTGGTGTGTATGAGGGGCAAACGCTGCTGGATGCCCGTGGCATCATCGGCCAGGTCATCCAGGTGGGGCCGGTTTCTTCCGAGGTGGCGCTCATCACCGATCCAAGCCAGGCTATCCAGGTGCAGGTCAACCGCACCAGCCTGCGTACCCTTGCCATCGGTGGCGCCGATGTGGATACCCTGTCATTGCCGTATTTGGCCAATAACGCCGACGTAAAACCTGGCGATCTGCTGGTCACTTCCGGTCTTGATGGGCACTATCCAGCCGGTTACCCGGTGGCGGTCATTACACACGTGCACCGGAATCCGGCGGAGCCGTTTGCCAGCGTGACCGCACAACCGATGGCGGATCTGGATCGCGGTCATGACGTTCTGCTGTATTTCCCCGCAGTGGCATCTGCACCGGTGCCGAAACCGAAGGTGCGCAGCACGAAAAAACCCTCGAGGCGAAGGCCGCGATGAGGAATCCGATCCGGCGCCGCGCCAATTGGGTCATCGTGGTCACCTATGTGGCGGCATTGTTGCTCAGTATCTGGCCGCTGCCGGACTGGGCAGAACCTTTCCGTCCGGCATGGTTAGTGCTGATCACGGTTTACTGGTGCCTGTTCCTGCCGCACCGGGTGGGTTTGTTGGTCACTTTCGTGGTCGGCATCCTGATGGATTCGCTCACCGGCAGTCTATTGGGCGAACATGCGCTGGCGCTGCTGCTGGTAGCATGGGTTACCCTCAAACTGCATTTGCAGATCCGTGTGTACCCCTGGTGGCAGCAGACACTGGTGGTACTGAGCCTGATGCTGCTCTATACCTTCGTGCTTTTCTGGGTGGACGGCATGCTGGGCTATACCCAGGGCTCACTGCTGCGCTGGATGCCGGTGCTGATTACCACGCTCCTGTGGCCATGGATGATGCAGTTGCTGAGTGCGTTGCAGCAACGCTATCAGGTGAGCTGATGACCGCCAAATTCATAGATCCTTAATCCATGGCGCGCATCCGCATCCGCAATGAGTGGCTTGAACTCCACCAGTTCACGACACGCATCATCATCGTTGCCGTCATCGGACTGCTGCTATTACTGGCGGTGGCAACGCGGCTTTTCTATTTGCAGATCATCAACCACTCTCATTACGTGACCCTGGCCGAGGGCAACCGGCTGCGTACCGAACCGGTGACGCCGCCGCGCGGGTTGATCTACGACCGCAATGGGGTGCTGCTGGCCGAGAATCAGCCCAGTTACGAGCTGGACATCGTCCCGGAGCAGGTACCGGATTTGCATGCCACCATCGCGGCCCTGAGCAAGATTGTGGACATCCGCCCCCAGGATCTAAAGCAGTTTTATGATCTGCTCAAAACCAAGAAACCGTTTCAGCCGCTACCGCTGCGAACCACCCTTTCCGATACCGAGGTTGCGCGTTTCGCCGTGGATCGCCAGAATTTCCCAGGTGTGGATATCCGCGCCACGCTCGCACGCTATTACCCGTTGGGCCAGGTCACCGCGCATGTGGTGGGCTACACCGGCATCATCAGCCCCGGGGAGCTCGCGAACCTGGATCCGGCGGAATACACCAATACCTCGCAGGTAGGCAAGATCGGCATTGAGGGATCTTATGAAAGTCTGCTGCACGGTTCCATGGGCACCCGCCAAGTGGAAACCGACGCCCAGGGCCGCGTGGTGCGGGTGGTGTCTTACACCCCGCCGGTGCCGGGAAGCAACCTGTACCTGAGCATTGATGTACGCCTGCAGGTAGCGGCGGAAAAAGCGCTCGGCGACTATAACGGCGCAGTGGTGGCCATTAACCCCCGCAACGGCGAAGTGCTGGCGCTGGTGAGCACCCCGACCTTCGATCCCAATCAGTTTGTTGGCGGCATAAGCTCCGGCGACTTCGCCAAGCTCAATACCAGCCCCAGTCAGCCGCTCTTCAACCGCGCCTTACGCGGTCAATACCCGCCCGGTTCCACCATCAAGCCATTCCTGGCCCTGGCGGCGCTGAATTACGGCGTGGTGAATCCGTTCAAGAACTTGCTTTGTCCCGGCTATTTCTATCTTCCCAGCAACCCCAATCCGTATCGCGACTGGAAACGCGGCGGTCACGGCGAAATTGACCTGCCGAATGCCATCACCCAGTCCTGCGACGTGTATTTCTATACCGTGGCGCTCAAGCTTGGCATTGACCGCATTCATGAGTATCTGACTACGCAGCTCGGCTTCGGAGAGCCCACCGGCATCGACCTCATGGGTGAGCGCGACGGTGTAGTGCCTTCGCCCGAATGGAAACGCAAAATTCTGCATGCGCCATGGTATCTGGGCGATTTGGTCATCGTCGGCATCGGTCAGGGCTATTTACTGGTGACACCCCTGCAACTGGCCGACGGTGCGGCCGCCATTTCCATGCACGGCGAGCGCTTCGTGCCACACCTGCTGCATGCCATCGGCAACCCGCTGTCTGGCATCATCAGCGACACCACGCCGCGAGCTTTGCCGGCAGTACAGGAATCCAATCCAAACGCCTGGAAAATCGTGGTCCAAGCCATGAAAAATGTGGTGGCCACTTGGCAGGGTACCGCTCACTCCATCGGTGTCGGCGCCCAATACAGTATCGCTGGCAAGACCGGCACCGCCCAGGTGTATCGCAAACGTCTGGGGGTCTTCGGCGAACAGGATGAATCCGACATCCCCCGGCAGCTGCGCGACAACGCTGTGTTCATCGCTTTCGCGCCGGTAGACAATCCACGTATTGCCGTGGCGGTGGTGGCGGAACATGGCGGCGGCGGTGCTTCCACCGCCGCCCCTATCGCGCGTAAGGTGATGGACGCCTATCTTCTGCAGCAAGCCGGTGGCAAAGTGGCGGTGCCATGACTTTTAGCGACTTCGCTTTTTCCCCCGCGCGCGGAGACCTGACCTTCGGCGAACGGTTGTTGCGTCGCCTGAATCTGGACGGACCGCTACTGCTGGCGGTGGCGGTACTGGCGCTCATGGGTCTGGCCATTCTTTACGGTGCCAGCAACGAAGATGCCGGCATGGTATACCGGCAGGCAATACGCCTGGCCTTGTCGTTTGTGGTGCTGCTGGCGGTGGCGCAGATATCGCCGCAGTTTTTGCGCCTGTGGTCACCGTGGCTATTCGCCCTGGGCCTGATGCTATTGCTGTTCACGCTGCATTCGGGCCACATCGGCCGTGGCGCGCAACGCTGGCTGGGTTTCGGCTTCGTGCGCTTCCAACCGTCGGAAATCATGAAGATTGCCGTACCCATGATGGTGGCCTGGTATCTGCATGAAAAGCCATTGCCACCCAACTGGAAACAGCTGTTGCCGCTGGCCGCCATGATTTTTATCCCGGTGCTGCTGGTCGCCATCGAGCCCGACCTGGGCACGGCGCTGCTGATCCTCAGCGCCGGCGCCTTCAGCGCGTTCCTGGCAGGACTGCGCTGGCGGGTCATCCTGTTATTGGTGGTGGCCTTGGCTATCGTTACGCCTATTCTGTGGCACTTCATGCACGCTTATCAGCGCGAACGCGTGCTGATTTTCCTGAATCCACAGCGCGATCCGCTGGGAGCCGGCTACCATATTATCCAGTCGCAGATCGCCATCGGTTCCGGCGGCATGTTCGGCAAAGGTTGGTTGCATGGCAGCCAGTCGCAACTTGATTTCCTGCCGGAAAGCTCCACGGACTTCATCTACGCGGTTTTGGGGGAACAGTTCGGTTTCATCGGTGCGCTGGCGGTGCTGGCGCTCTACGGCTTCATCATCGCGCGCTCGCTGATCATCGCGCTGCGTGCCCAGGATACGTACTCGCGGCTCTTGGGCGGTGCGCTGAGCATGGCGCTGTTCACTTACGTCTTCATCAACAGCGGTATGGTGTCAGGCATCCTACCGGTGGTGGGCGTGCCCTTGCCACTGGTAAGTTACGGCGGAAGTTCCCTGGTGACGCTCATGGCCGGCTTCGGTGTGCTCATGAGCATCCATTCCCACCGCAAGCTCGTGGCATCGTGATCCGGCCGGCCCATTACCTGTTCACCTTCCTGCTCATCACCACGGGCTGCCTGATCAGTGCTTGTACACACAACGTAAAACCGGCTCCGGCCGGGTTACGGGCCAACGCACAAAGACAGACTCAACCAGCCACACAGGGTTATACCGCGCGTCCGGACGTGCAAATGTTCATCACCCGTCTGGTGCAACGGGATGGTTTCGACAAGCAATGGCTTGAGAAAACCCTGGCCACTGCACGCAGGCGCGATGCTATTCTCGCGGCCATCGCCAAACCCTATGAATCCAAACCCTGGTATCAATACAAGTCATTGTTTGTGAACGACGCGCGCATCAACGCCGGTATCGGTTTCTGGGATATGCACGCACAAGATCTGACCAAAGCGCAACAGCACTACGGCGTACCGGCGTCCGTTATCGTTGCCATTCTGGGCGTGGAGAGTTTCTACGGTCGTCAGAAAGGTGGTTATCCGGTACTGGACGCGCTCACCACCCTGGCCTTCGACTATCCACCGCGGGCCGTGTTTTTCCAGGATGAGTTGGAGCAATACCTGCTGCTGTGTCGCGAACAATCCTTCGATGCCCGGTCCCTCACAGGTTCCTACGCCGGCGCCATGGGTGTGCCGCAATTCATGCCAGACAGCTATCGCCAGTACGCAGTGACCTCTGACAGCGGCGGCCACCCGGATATCTGGGACAATTGGGGGGACATCACCGGCAGTGTAGCCAATTATTTCCATATCCACGGCTGGCAGCCGGGCGGGTTGGTGGCAGTGCCGGCGGCGGTACCGGCGGGAAAGACTGTGCCGCCAACGTTCACCGCCACCAGCATCGGCGCTTTGCGCCAGCAGGGAGTGGTTTTGAGCGCGGGTCTCGCGGGTGACACGCCGGCGATACTGGTACCGCTGCAACTGGAACACGGCATTCAATACTGGGTGGGGCTTAATAATTTCCGGGTCATTACCCAATACAACAGGAGTCCGCTCTACGCCATGGCGGTATTCGATCTGAGTGTGCGCATCGCCGAAGCGCGTGCTCTGGAAGGACACAATGCGCCGCCCTAATTTATCCGCAGCCTTGACGATGACGGCGACAGTTTTTTTCATGACGGCCTGCGCCCAGTTTCCCACCCAAGATCATGGCCCAGCTTACCCGGTGAACGTTTCCCAGATTCCGAATGCGGTACCACGTTACCAACCCAAAAGTCCCTACGGCAATCCACCATCCTATAGAGTCGATGACCAAACCTATCATGTGCTGCCCAGCTGCGTGGATTACCATGAGCGCGGCATTGCTTCCTGGTATGGCAGCAAATTCCATGGCGGGCGCACCGCCGACGGCGAAACCTACGACATGTATTCCATGACCGCCGCCAGCAAGGTGCTGCCGCTACCCTGTTACGTGCGCGTCGTTAATCTGGAAAACGACAAAAGCGTGATTGTAAAAGTGAACGATCGTGGACCGTTCGTGAAGAATCGCATCATCGATCTGTCCTATGCAGCGGCTGCCCGCATCGGCATGCTCGGCAGCGGCACGGCACTAGTGGACAT
>DAHVFI010000329.1 GCA_027317045.1 Gammaproteobacteria bacterium | reverse complement strand
CCATCTGCACAGAGCCATCCTTGGCAGGTTGTCCGGCCCGCACATCCTTGTGCGGGCGCTCGCCGCACAGCGGCGAGCCCTGTCACCCCGACCATCATTCACATTCCCATCTGCACAGAGCCATCCTTGGCAGGTTGTCCGGCCCGCACATCCTTGTGCGGGCGCTCGCCGCACAGCGGCGAGCCCTGTCACCCTGATCAATCGCTTCTACTTCCTGCCCTTCAGAATCCTTTCCACCGAGTCCACACGGTGGCGGTGCGCAGCTATCCCCACGGGTCTGCCCGCAGGGCAGTTGATCTGCGTCAAGGTATCCGCCCGGCCGCGAATATACAATGGCGTCCTCACTACAAGGAGGATTCAACATGTGTCGTTCACCCCTACTGTCCGCCCGTATCCATCCAGCGTTGCTTGCTCTGTTGTTGTTCGCGGCGGGCGGGGCGGCACGCGCCCACACATCCAATCTGCCCAATTCTCCCGCGAGTTACCGGCCGGACGTGAGTTTCACTCTCGAGACCCATATCGGCGCCAAGGGCATGACCTTCCGCGGCGTCGGCAGCGGCATCGACGGCGTGGATAATCCTGCCCTCAAGGTGCCGGTGGATGCGGTGGTGCAAATCACGCTCATTGACGGCGACGGCGCCGAGCATGACATCAGCGTACCCGAGTTCAAAGCGCTCTCGAATCACGTGGTGGGCATGAACGCCAGTACGGTGATCGTATTCCGGGCCGACAAGGCGGGCCGTTTCGACTATTTCTGCACCCTGCCGGGTCATCGCCAAGCCGGTATGGAAGGTCGCTTGATCGTGGGCGGAGCCGCTACCACCCAAGTAGTGGAAGCCAGCGATATCAGCCGCGATCCTGCTGATGTGCCGCCACCCGTGGGCATCCGCGGACCCCAACAGGTGCATTTCACCCTCACCACCGAGGAAGTGCAGGGCCGTCTCGCCGACGGCACCACCTATACCTACTGGACCTTTGATGGCAAGGTGCCGGGACCGCTGCTGCGGGTGCGCGTCGGCGATAGCGTAACCCTGACGCTGAAAAATGCGACCGGCAGCCACATGATCCACTCTATTGACCTGCACGCGGTCACCGGTCCCGGCGGCGGCGCAGCAGTGATGCAGGTGCCGCCGGGGCAGGAACGCAGCTTCACCTTCAAGGCGCTGAAGCCCGGACTGTACGTATATCACTGCGCCACGCCGATGGTGGCGGAGCACATCTCCAACGGCATGTACGGCATGATCCTGGTGGAGCCGGCCGGCGGCCTGCCGAAGGCGGACAAAGAGTTCTACGTGATGCAGGGCGAGCTCTACACCACCGGCGCCTACGGCCAGCACGGCGCTCAGGAATTCGACGTCAACAAATTGCTGGACGAGCAGCCCGCCTACTTCGTGTTCAACGGTGAAGTCGGCGCACTCACGAAATATCATCCCCTGCATGCCAAGGTCGGCGACCGCGTGCGCATCTTCTTCGGCGTGGGCGGACCGAACTTCACCTCCTCGTTCCATGTGATCGGCGAGATCATGGACCGGGTCTATGCGTGGGGTTCGCTGGTATCGCCGCCGGTGCGCGACGTGCAGACCGTGTCGGTGCCGCCGGGGGGCGCGGCGATGGTGGAACTCACGCCCGAAGTACCCGGCAAGTACCTGCTGGTGGATCATGCGCTATCGCGTATGGAACGCGGATTGGTGGGCTACCTGGAGGTGAGCGGTACCGCCAATCCGGCGATTTACCGCTCCGATTACCCGCCGGCGCCTGGATCGGGCCACTGAGTCGCTGGCTGCCGGCTGTATTTCCGGGGCGCTGTCAGGTACAGCGCCCCGGTGCTGCCCGCCGTCGAGCCGCACCGTTCATAAAATCTACGGCTTGAGCGGTGTGAGGATCTGATCCAGATAATTCGGCTGGGATTGCAGCCGTTCCAGGTGCGGATACCTCAGGCCGCCGTGATAATCCACCGCATAGGTTTTGTAGTAGTCCAGGTTCTTCACCAGCAATTGAATCGGGGCGATTGAACCCTGAGCCCGGCGGATAGCGTCCCGGAACAATTCGGGTGTGAAGGCGCGGCCGTTCACGGCGATGATCTGCATGCCCGGGGCCAGGCCGGCTTTATAGGCGGGACCGTTCCACAGCACATCCTGCACCGCGCCCTTATTCTTGTCCTCCATACCGAGTTGCAGGCCGATGGAAAACATGGCGTTGAGCTGTTTGCGCACCCTGTCGCTGGCCTTCTCATATTTCGAGGGCTGATCCGTGTACACCAGCCGATATCCCCCGCGTGTGATGCCCGCGAGCGGCGCGTGGAATTGTTTGCTGTCGAGAATGTTTTTCAGATACGCCGCCCAATTATAGGGCTGCACGCTGTTCAAGGCCTTGACGATGTCGTCAACGTTATACGTTACCGTGGCATAGCTGCCGTTATTGATACCGAAGAACTCGCGCGCAAAATCGTTGAGTGAACGGTGGTCATGGCTGAGTTCGCGGATCTTGGTATCCACGTCCAGCCACATCAGTGTGCCTTCCGCATAGAAATCACCGGCGCTGCGGCGCCAGTTGTGCCAGGCGTCCGGAACGTAATACAGGATCGAGGCCTCGTCGGCGGTATCCTGCAACGGCCGCCAGGTGCGCCCCGGCATATGGTCCATGGTGGCGGCCGTCAGCGCCAGCGCCTGACGATAATCCTCCCGGGTCCACAATCCGCTGCGTGCGGCCATCACCTCCCCCCAGTATTCCGTCAGGCCCTCATACACCCACAGCAAATCATCTTTTTCCGGCACGGAATTGAAATCCGGCGTCCACAGATCGTAGGGGCGGCGGAACTTGCCGTTCCAGGAATGGGTGTATTCGTGGGGCAACAGGCCGGCCTCCACCAGATTGGTATCGGAGTTGATGAAGTAATTCGCGAAGGTACGGTCGTCGCTGGACTGGTGATGTTCCAGGCCAAAATGGCCGGTGCTGTCCGACAAGGTGAACAGGAAATGATAGGAAGCGTAATGGTGCGCGCCGAACATCCTGTATTCCTGCTGCACCAGGTTGCGGTAATGCTGCGCCTGCTGCGGCGTGATGGCGAGATCCTCGGGCCCATCTGCCACGATATCCAGGTACACGGGGGTCTGGGCGCCCGGAGCTAGATTCACCTGGCGGAAATACTCACCCGCGATAAGCGGCGAATCCACCAGATTGTTGAGCGTTACGGATTTGAACTGAACATCGCCGCTGCCGCCATGATGGGGTTCGAGAGCCGTGGCATATTGCCAGCCGTCCGGCAGCTTGACACTGGCATCGAAGGTGATGGCTTTGGAAGCATAACCCGCGGGATACAGCAGTACCTGATTCCATTCCAGATCAACGATATTCGGCGTGGCCGACACGCTCTGGCCGAATTCGCCGCCGCTGGTGGGCGAGAGGAAATCGAATGCTACCTCCAGATCATGCACGCCCTGGGGAACGATCAAGTGGATGGCGTACATGCCCACCAGATCCCGGCGCCAGGGCAGTGTCTGGCCATTGGCGGTAATCATCAGCCCCGCCATATTTTGCAGCGGCCCGCTGGGCGCATGCTCGCCGGGAATCCACTTGGGATAATAAAGCGTGAGCGGCCCCGGGGACACAGGAATCACTTCTCGCACATGAAAAACCTTGCGGGGAGCGTCGCTCAAATCCACCTGCAAGCTGAGCATGCCGGGATAGCCAGTGGTGATCTCTGCGGCGGCCGCGGGAGGAGCCACAGGCACCAGGGCTATTGACAGCACTATGGCCAGGTAGCCAATCACGATTTTCATGAGTCCACTCCTCTATACTATATTGTTTAATCGGAGACAGAGAACCATACACCCTACCGGTTGCCTCTTATGGAACCTGCGGCCGGACCGGCGCCAGACTTCGGGAACCTCTTGATGCTCCTGGCGGCGGGATATTAACGCCCTATGATAGTATCCGTTCCCGCGCGCTGGAATGTACCGGCCGCTATAACTCATCAACCTTGTGCGCGCGCCACAGACTGTCTGATGAAAAACCAGTCCTTATTCCCGGATCTATCTAACTTTAATGCAGTTTTACGTCAGAACGGAGGTGTTATGCGACTGACCCATTATCTCCTTATCAGTGTGCTCTGCGCTGCGCCGCTCAGCGTATTCGCGGCCGGCAAGCTTGGCATGTCCGATGCTGTGGTCACAAGTACGGAGGGTTTGCATCTCGATTGGCTGGACCGGAGTGTGAACCCGGCACAGAATTTCTACGCATTCGCCAACGGCGGCTGGCAAAAGGCCAATCCGATTCCGCCCGCTTATTCCACCTGGGGAACATTCAACATCCTGCAAAATCAGAACGAGGATGCCATCCGTCAGATACTGGAAGATGCGGCCAAGGATACCCAAGCGCAACCCGGTAGCGACGCTCAGAAGATCGGCGATTTCTATTACAGCGGCATGGACGAGGCTGCCATCAACCAGGCCGGCATCAAACCCCTGGAGCCCGAGCTTGAACGCATCGCCAATATCGAAAACCAGAAACAACTGCAGACCGAGATCGCCCGTCTGCAGATGCTGGGCGTAAACGCCCTGTTCGGCATGGGGGAGATGCAGGACCTCAAGGATTCCACCCAGGTCATTGGGGTGGTGGGTCAGGGCGGCCTGGGTCTGCCGGACCGGGATTATTACCTCAAGAAAGATACAAAATTTGCCAAGATCCGCGCGGCCTACGTACAGCACATTGCCCGCAGTCTCGAATTGCTGGGCGACACCCAGGACAATGCCGTGCGCGAAGCCGGGATTGTCATGGATATCGAGACCAATCTCGCCAAGGCCTCCATGTCGCAGGTGCAGCAACGCGATCCGCGGGCCGTTTATCATGTCATGAATCTGGTGCAATTGGACAAGACTACCCCCAACTTCTCCTGGCAGGATTATTTTGCCAATCTCGGCCATCCGGAACTCAAGAGCATCAACCTGGCGATGCCCAAGTTCTTTAAAGCCATGAGCATGCAACTGGCAAGTGTGCCCCTGAGCAACTGGAAGAATTATTTACGCTGGCAGTTGCTGGACGCCTTCGCACCGTATCTGTCCCAGCCCTTCGTGGATGAAGATTTCAAGATGCAATCCATGCTCACCGGCGCCAAGGCGCTGCTGCCCCGCTGGAAACGCGTCGTCAGCGCGGAAAACAATGCGCTGGGTTTCGCGGTCGGCAAAGCCTACGTGAAAAAGAAATTCCCGCCCTCCTCCAAGGCAGCCGTGCTGGACATCCTGCACGGCATCCGCGCCGCCTTGCACAGCGATATGGAAACTATTTCCTGGATGAGTCCCAAGACCCGCGAGGCGGCCATCAAGAAACTCGCGCTCATGGGCGAGC
>DAHVFI010000326.1 GCA_027317045.1 Gammaproteobacteria bacterium | reverse complement strand
AGCCGGCGCATCTGTCGGGTGATGACCGAACCGGATTCATCCTTCCACTTCCATACCCGTTCCATGAATTGCTCGCGTCCCAAGTCGTGGCGCGTTTTGCCCTCTGCGGCCAACTGGTTCTCGACGATTTTCTGGGTGGCGATACCGGCATGATCCGTGCCGCCTTGCCATAGCACGCGCTTGCCGCGCATGCGGTGATAACGAATAAGCGCGTCCATGAGGGTCTGCTGGAAGGCATGGCCCATGTGCAGGGTGCCGGTGACATTCGGCGGCGGCAGCAGTATGCAGTAGGGGTCTTTATCGCCCCTGGGGGCGAACCAACCGTGCTGCTCCCAGGTATCGTACCAGCGGTGTTCGATGGCCTGCGGGTCGTAGGTCTTATCCATAATTCTTGTGTTTGAACAATGCCGGCCGCCGCGGAGACGGCGAGTGGAGGATTATATCAGCGGCTTCAAGCGGAACCGGCGCTCAGCTGTCGTGGCCGTTTTCCTTGAGTGCGGCGGCAACGATTGCGGGAATTTCCTTGCGCAGCTTTTCCCATACCTTGTCCATGAGCAGGGTGTGCACTTCCGCCGAGGCATCGCGCAGCAGCCGGTCGGTGAGGGCGGCGATGCGTTCCGTGAGCATGCCGCTCAGTATCTCCGGGGGGATGACGGCCGCCGCCGTTTTTTGCGTCACGGGCGCTGCTGCCGGGGGTTTGGGGGGCACGGGGTTGCCGTCACCGGGCGTCACCACGTCTTCCAGCACCGGTATGTCCGGCGCCGGCGGGGTGTCAAAGGGTCGAATGGGCGGCATGGTTGCACTCAGAGCTTGTGGGTTTCCAGAGGATAGCCCCGATCCTTGTAGAAGCGGAAGCGCTCACGGCCCTGGGCGCAACCAATTATTTAAATCAGATCACCACAGCCCGGAACCAGCGCACCCGCCAATGGAGCCTGCAGGATTTCCAAATCAGCTTTTTGATCCGGCGCGTGCGTGGGCAATCAGGCCGGCCACATACCGCATGGGCGTGAGGCCCCGGGCCTGAGCGGATGCGCCCGCAATCAGTCTGGACGCTTCGGCGAGATCAGCCTCGCGCTGCCCGCGGCCAGCGGCATCCGCCGGCTGGGAAATTGCACTGACGTACAACGCATAGGCGTAATCGTGGCGGAAGGTGGTGCCTTTGGCGCCGGTTTTGTACTGCTGCCGGTAGTAATCGAGTGCGGACTGCAGAATCTTGCGGGCTTCGGCTTTGCGGCCCTGCATGGTGATGGCCTGGGCGAGGATGGTGCGGGCCTGCGATTCATGCTTTTTCGGGTCGGTTTGCAGGACCGCATCCGGCGCGACCGCCAGCCACTGACGCGCCAAGGGTTCGGCCTCGGTGTAGCGGCCGAGCTGCAGGGCGGCGCGCGCCACGACGCTGTAGCCGCTTTCCAATATCTGGCTCTTCAAGCGGATGGTATTGAAGTCGGTCGCCGGCACCACGATGGGCTTGGCCTGGGCGAGTGCCGCAATCTCATCAGTCATTGCCGACTGCGGCATACCCGCGTCCAGTTTTAATTGCCCGGCGAGCGACCGCTGGCTCAATGCCTGGCCCAAGAGCAGACGCGCTGGAGAATGGGGCGGCAGTTGCTCTGCGTACGCCTGCAGAGCGCGCAGGCAAGCCTGCAATGATTGTTCCGCAACCACGGAGTCGCCGCTTTTCGCTTGATACTCGAACAGATCGAGCCAGACATACCAGGTTGATGCATCGAGACCTTTGGGACTGCGGGGATCCCGCGCCAGCGCCAGCGCCGAATGCAGGGTAACGATGGCCTTGGACACCTCACCTCGCTCGTATTGGAATTCCGCGACCTGGAGCAAAGCCTGCGCCCACCGGCCCCAGGCATCGAGGCTTGAAGGGTCGAAGCGCACCCAATTCTGGGCTGCCTGCACGGCCTGGTTGGCGTACGCCGCCGCAGCGGTGGTGTCATGCCGATCATTGGCAAGTTTTGCAAGCCGGCCAGCGGCAAAAAAACGATCTTCCAACGCGTGTAGGTCGCCGGGGCGACGGGCCAGGATTTTCTCGGTCATGGCGAACACCTGCTGCTCGAGCGTTTGCGCCTCGCCTGCGCGGCCGAGCGTCTGCAATGCGCCCGCCTTGGTGTCGGTGGTATCGGCCCAGGAGGCCGCGGCATTCAGATCCGACAAATTGAGCGCGCCGAGACCCTCGAGGACCTTGAGGGCTTCGTCGCAGGTCTCCAAGCCCTGCTGCGGCGGCTGATTAAGACAAATAATGTTCAAGGTGTCCGCGTACAGCTGCCGCACCTGGCGGGGCGGATTTGCGCCATTGGCCAATGGCTTCAGCAGGGCCGCGGCCTGGCTAAACGGCGCCGAACTGCCGCCGCCGCTCACCGTGTTTGCCAAATTTTGGCTATACAGGATCAGTGCCAGGCCGTAGGTCACCGCTTCGCCGTGGTCGCCGGCCGCGCGCAGTCTTTCGAAAGCCGCCCGGGCTTCGCCAAAGCTCTGGTTCGCGGCTTGCAGGTGGCCGCCCGCGATCTGCGCCGAGCCCAGGCGCACCAGCGCCATCGCGCGATTGATTTGCGTTTGCTTGGTCACCAGGTCCGGCGGCAGGCTGTCGTAATAGTCAACGGTTTTCTGCGCGAGCTTGCCCAGGGTTTCCAGCCGTCCGGTGGGCGCCAGCTCGTTGTAGAAATCCTCGATCAGGAAGCTCACCAGGTTTTCGGCATTGGTGCGCGAGGCCTGCACCTCGGCCTTGGCAGCGCGCGCCCGCTCGAGGCTGTACCAGCCGAACAGCGCGCCGGCGATGGCCACCAGCATCAGCGCCGCGCACACGCCGGCCACCAGGCGCGTACGCCGCAGCGCCCGATGGGTGGCGGCTTCGCGCTCGCGCTGGGCGGCGAGTTCGCGCTCCGCCTGTTCGCGCGCTTCGCGCTCGCGGCGCAGGTTGCGGCTCGCGAGCACCACGCCACAGAGCACGTCATGGGTCAGTTCCACGCGGCGCATGTCGAGGCGGTCTTCGATCCGCAGCAGGCGGCGGTTCACCAGGGTGGCCAGGGTGTCGGGTGCGGCGCCCGCCGCGGCAAGCGCCTTGCGCACGCGCTCCTCCGCCAGGCTTTCGCGATAACCGGATTCGGTCAGCAGTTCGTCCTCGAT
>DAHVFI010000308.1 GCA_027317045.1 Gammaproteobacteria bacterium | reverse complement strand
GCGGCATGCGTTGACGTTGCCGGGATCAACGGTTACTTTACCGGCTGCCCGAAAGGCCGCTGGCTGGGAAACCCTGATTTCCGGCCCTACAACTCCAAATGAGACGCCTTATGAGAATAGTGCTGCTCGGAGCACCCGGTTCCGGCAAGGGGACCCAAGCCAAGAAACTGGCGGCGAAATACCGCATCCCGCATATCTCCACCGGCGACCTGCTGCGGGCGGCGCTGGCGGCGGGTACACCCTTGGGCGTGCAGGCCAAGGCGGCCATGGACGCGGGTCAGTTGGTGTCCGACGACATCGTCTTGGGCATCATCCGCGAGCGGCTGCGCGCCAATGATGCCAAAAAGGGGTTCATTCTGGATGGCTTTCCGCGCAACATCGCCCAGTCCCAGTCCCTGGACGGCATGCTGAGCAATCTCAATCAGCCGCTGGACTGTGCGGTGCTCATGGACGTGGATTTCGACGTGCTCATGCAGCGGCTTACCGGCCGGCGCACCTGCGAGAATTGCGGCGCCACTTACAACATTTACACCAATCCGCCGCGCCTCGACGATCAATGCGACCGCTGCGGGGCAGCCCTGCGCCATCGTGCCGACGATAATGAGGTGACCATCGGCAACCGCCTGCGCGTGTACGATTCCCAGACCAGGCCGCTGATAGACCTGTACCGCAATCAGGGACGGCTTGAGACCGTCAATGGAGTGGGCGATGAGGATGCGGTCTTCAAGCGCATGCTCACGGTGCTGGAACCGATTGCCAAGGGTACGCGTAAACTCAAACTACCGCCGTTACCGCCGGCGAAACCCGTTAAGGCCAAGCCGCCGGGCAAATCCGCCGTGCCCATGAAGAGCAAACCGTTGAAGCCAGCGGCGAAGGCGCCGCCCAAACCGCCCGCGAAGAAAGCAGCGCCGAAAATCACGGCGGCGAAGAAAGCAGCCGGCAAGCCTGCGCTGAAAAAACCGGCATCAAAACCGGCGCGCCCCAGGAAAAAATCCCGGAAGCCTGCCATGCCCGCGGGAAGGCGTAAGGCCGCCAAACGCAAATAAGCCGCTTGCCGCGGGACGCGTTTGTTTCAGTTATCCGGGTGGACGATCAGCAAACCATCGCGGACTGCGAGCGTGCTCTTGCCATCCATGAATTCGATCAACGCCCGTCCGGCGGTTTCCAGCCGCCAGCCTTGTAACACATCCAGGTTCCGCTGTCCGCGCACCAGTTGTTCCAGATCACGGCGGGTCGCCAACTGTGCGGGACTGACACCGGCTTCGCTGCCTTTGGTTCTCACCACCGCCATCAGCGCATCCAGCAGCGCTTCGTCACGCGCCGACAGGCGTTCGGGAGCGGCTGCCGGTTTGGTATCGCCGCCGGCCGCGGCCATGAGCGCAATCCATGCGTCACCGTATTTGCGTATCAGACCTTCCTGCAGGCCGCGGATGGGTGCCAACTCTTGCAGGCGGGTTGGCAGGTGGCGCGCCAGATCGGTGAGCACTTCGTCCTTCAATACCCACTGCCGCGGCAGATTGCTGCTCATGGCCTGACGTTCGCGCCAGGCGGCGAGTGCCTTGGCGGCGGCCAATTGGCGGGGTTTGAAACGCTGCAATCCGTGCAGACGCCGCCAGGCGGTCTCCGGATCGGGGCGGTAGGTGGCGGGATCGGTGAGCACGGCCTTTTCCGCCTCCAGCCACTTGAGCCGGCCCTGGCTCTCGAGCGTCTGCTTGAGACGCAGATAGATGTCGCGCAGATAACGCACGTCATCCGCGGCATATTGCAGCACTGCCGCGGGCAGCGGCCGGCGTGACCAGTCGGCGCGCGTGTGACTTTTTTCGAGCGTCACGTCCAGCAGCGTTTGAACCACGCTGGCATAACTTGCCTGGTCCGGGAAACCCGCGAAGCTTGCTGCCAATTGGGTGTCGAATATGGGCGCCGGTACCCGGCCGCTGAGATGGAAGAACATCTCCAGGTCCTGGCGGGCGGAGTGCAGCACTTTGATGATGTCCGGATTTTGCAACAGCCCGAACAGGGGATCGAGGGATTTGATCGCCAGCACGTCCACGCAGGCAACCACCCCGGGCGTTGCGATTTGCGCCAGGCAGAATTGCGGATAATAGGTGCGCTCGCGCATGAATTCGGTATCCAACGCCAGCCAATCGGAGGCCCGCAATTCTTGGCAAAGCGATTGCAGCGCATCTTCGGTGTCAACCCACAGATAATCATCAGCCATGAGAAATCTTTTGTTACTGGTTTGCCGGGATAGCGGTGCAAGGTATGATGCATGCCGGACCGTTGGCTGCCGGCGCACCATGAAAGCAATTGTACGCACCTGCTGGGAGATTTGTCTGCTCAGGCAGGGACCCCAGGTATTCCCCCGATCCTGGTTGCTGTTCGCAGTCATGTTGGCGGCCTATCTTGTGATGGACGCGATTTTGTTCGTCGCCCAGGGCACGCGCGGTTTCGCCATCCTTTACCAGACGCTGTTCGACACTGCGCTGTTGGCGGTGTTCTTGGCCCTGGCGCTGGGGCTATGGCAGAAACCGGAACGTTTTAATCAAACCGCGGTTGCACTATTCGGTACCGGCACGCTCATTATGATTGCCGCGGTACCGGTGAGCCTTGCGGCAACACTGCCGCATCCCGCTTCCATGCAATATGTGGCTCAGGTGCTGATATACGGTATTCTTTCCTGGAGTATCCTGGTAACCGGCCACGTGATGCGCCATGCTTTGGATAGCAAATTGTTCATCGGCATCATCATCGCAGGTGCGTATACCGCGCTCAATTTCCTGCTGTTTGCGACACTTTTCCCCATAAAGGGCTGACGTGCGCCTCCATATCCTCGGCATCTGCGGTACCTTCATGGGCGGCATCGCGGCGCTCGCCAAAGCCGCCGGCCATGAAGTCAGTGGCTCGGATGCCAATGTCTATCCGCCCATGAGTTCACAGCTGGCGGCCTTGGGTATCACCCTCAGCGAAGGCTACCGGCCGGAGCACTTGCAGCCGGCGCCGGATTGCGTGTTGGTGGGCAATGCGCTGTCGCGGGGCAATCCGGCGGTGGAAAGCATGCTGGCGCGTGGTT
>DAHVFI010000305.1 GCA_027317045.1 Gammaproteobacteria bacterium | reverse complement strand
GCCAAGACGCTTGACCAGACTTTTTCAGGGGCCACGCCAATAAAAGGCGGCAGGCCGCTCTCCAAATGGCTGAGTAAACTGACACCCATAGCCAATGTACGCAGTCTGCCGCTATCGACCCATGCTCAATTCACCATACTTGAGTTTTGGGCATCATGGTGCGAATACTGCTTTGTGGAGCGTGATCAATTATTGTCCTATTTCCGTAAACATCCGGATTTGACCATCAAGTGGATTATCGTAGATGCCGATAAGCGTTAGACTGCATTTTCTTTCGTACCAAGCTGTGAACAAACCGCACTGCTGAATGATGACGCCCAGGATGACCAAACTCGTTCTCCTCCGCCACGGCCTGAGCCAGTGGAACAAGGAAAACCGCTTCACCGGCTGGACCGACGTGGACCTGAACCCCGAAGGTATCGCCGAGGCCCACGAAGCCGCGCGGCTGTTAAAGACTGCGGGGTTTGTGTTCGATGTCGCCTATACTTCGGTGCTGAAGCGCGCCATCCGCACCCTGTGGACGGTACTGGAGGACCTGGATCTCATGTGGATTCCGGTACACAACCACTGGCGGCTGAACGAGCGCCATTACGGCGCACTGCAGGGGCTGAACAAGGCTGAGACCGCGCAGAAATTCGGCGAGGAGCAGGTAAAAATCTGGCGGCGCAGCTACGACACCCCACCGCCGCCGCTGACGAAGAAGGACCCGCGCTACCCGAGACATGATCCACGCTACGCGAGCCTGAAAATAAAAGAACTGCCCGCCACCGAAAGCCTCAAAGATACGGTGGCGCGCTTCCTGCCTTACTACAAAGCCAAAATACTACCGGCCCTGAAGCACGGCGAGCGCATCATCATCGTGGCCCACGGCAACTCGCTCCGGGCATTGGTGAAACACCTGGACAGGATGAACAACAAAGACATCGTGCACCTCAACATTGCCACTGGCATTCCGCTGGTGTACGAGTTCGACCGTGACCTGAAGCCGAGGCGTCACTATTACCTGGGCGACGCGGACAAGATTGCTGCGGCCGCCTGTGCGGTGGCGAATCAGGAAAAGCCGAAATAATCTTGTGGGAGCGACGGTACCCGTCGCGATTATCGCGGCGCGGACCAATGGTCCGCCGACCGCTTCCACAGGACTGACATTCATATTTCTGATACTGACAGAGGGATCAATAAATGAAATTTGAAACGCTCCATGCCATTGTGTCCGGAGGCGCGTCCGGTCTCGGTTTCGCCGCCTGCGAACGCATCGTCAAGGCCGGCGGCAAGGTCGCGATGCTGGATGTCAATGAACAGCACGGTCAGGAGGCCGTGAAAAAACTCGGCGCCAATGCGCTATTCATCAAAACCGACGTGTCATCCGAGAAAGACGTGAACGCGGCGGTGGAAAAAGCCAAGGCGGCTTTTGGTAACCTGCAGCTGGCGGTGAACTGCGCCGGCATTCTGGGCGCGGGCCGCACCCTCGGCAAGCAAGGCCCCATGGCCACGGATTTCTTCGCCAAGGTCATCCACGTGAACCTTATCGGCAGTTTCAACCTCATCAAGGCCGCCGCCAATGCCATGCAGCACAATGCGCCCAACGCCGAGGGCGAGCGCGGCGTGATCGTCAACACCGCCTCGGTGGCGGCCTTCGAGGGCCAGATCGGCCAGGCGGCCTACTCCGCCTCCAAGGGCGGCGTGGTGGGCATGACGCTGCCCATCGCGCGCGAGTTTGCGCGCTTCGGCATCCGCGTTATGACCATCGCGCCCGGCATTTTCTGGACACCCATGATGGCGGGCATGTCGGAGGAGGTGCAGAAATCCCTGGGCGCACAGGTGCCCTTCCCCTCGCGTCTCGGCAAACCGGAGGAATACGCTCAGTTGGTGCAGCAGATCTGCGAGAGCGTGATGCTGAACGGTGAGACCATCCGACTGGATGGCGCCATCCGGATGCAGCCGAAATAATGCGGGCTTCCGCGCCCACACGACGGGCCCATTTTCTTTGCTCGTCCAAAGAAAATGGATGAAAAGAAAGGACGCCCCCGGATGCCGGTCCTCCGGGCTGCCCTGCGCGCTTCCCTCGTTCGGAGCTTCGCAGACGGTGCATCCCTATACCGCTGCGAAGGCTCGCCATCCTGGCTTCGCCCCGTGTCGAAGCGACACGGGCTTAGTCCTCACTCAGTCCAGTGCTCAGTGG
>DAHVFI010000283.1 GCA_027317045.1 Gammaproteobacteria bacterium | reverse complement strand
CTACCAACGTGCGCGAAAAGGCGATAACTTGGCGATGATTACCGCGCTAGACGGTTTTAAACGCCTTTTCAGCAATGATATTGCGCCGTTGACGTGGATGCGTAACACAGGATTGTGCGCTGTAGACCGCTTTACGCCGCTCAAGAGCGCCTTTATGCGGCGCGCAATGGGTTTAACCGGCAATTTCACCGTCGCGATACGCTAAACCGATACTTTGCTTGGCCGTCCGCGGTTTTGCATCACTCAAGACATGGGTTGCCTAGATCGGGATGCCGGCGGTGTGTTGCGCGACTCGATAGATCAAAACCGTGGATGCAGGGTGATGTTCGTGTTTTGTGGCCGGCATCTGCAAGGCGTCACCAGGCGCCGCAGTCCGCAATCCCGATACCCAAACAAAACCCCGCGGCCGCGGGGTTTTGAGTCTTAGGATAGGGGGAAACCCTATTTTGCCAGCAGCTTGTCCACCTTGGCAGCGCAGATGAAGTCATTTTCTGACAGGCCGCCGATGGCATGGGTGGTATAACGCACCAGGCAGTGGCCGTAACCCACTTCCAGGTCCGGATGATGGCCTTGCTGATTGGCGATCCAGGCGATGGCATTCACAAAGCCCAGGGTGCCGTTGAAACCCTTGAACTTGAAATCCTTGTAGATCTGTTTGCCGTCAGCGCCAAGTTGCCAGTCAGGCGCCAGCTTTTTCAAATAGCGCTCCGCTTCCTCGCGGATCAGGGGTTTGACGCCGCCTTCGCAGGGGACGCAGTGCTTCTCGGCCAGTTCCGTCATGACAACCTCGTGGTAGTGAGTGATTTTGTGGGCGAATGAATACGTTCAAGCCCAGCCGATTTTCTTGTCGGCAGGCGGGAAATTGGGGTCATGCATTCCCAGCCGCCGGGCCTCATTGATGAGGACGATCAGGTTCTTATGGGCTAGATTGAACATGTCTTCCAGGCTGTTGATGATGAAGTAAGTGGTCTGGAAAATATCGATGCGGTAGGGTGTGCGCAGGGCATCAATGGGGTCGAAGGGCTTGCGCAAGGGTTTGCTGCTGTCGATGGAATAAGGGGTTTCTCCGAACGATGACACGATACCTGCACCGTAGGTTTTCAAGCCCCTGCGCGTTTTTATTAATCCAAATTCCACCGTGAACCAGTAGAGCCGCGCCAGCATCATGTGGTCCTTTTTGTCCGCGCGCATGCCAGCCATGCCGTAGGCATGGGTGAATTCGGCGAAGCGTGGATCGGTGAGCAGCGGAGTATGGCCAAAGACCTCGTGGAAAATATCCGGCTCCTGCAGGTAGTCCATGTCCTCGCGGCTGCGAATGAAGGAGGCGGCCGGGAATTTCTTGTCGGCTAGCAGGCTGAAAAACTGGTCAAAGGGGATCAAGGCCGGTACCGGCACCACTTGCCAACCGGTATGCTGCCGGAGCACCGCCGAGACCTCAGGGCACTGGGGGATGCGGTCCGTCGGAAAATGCATGCGTTCCAAGGCCTGCAGATAATCGTCACAGGCATACTTTTCAACGATGGGCCGTTGGCGGGTGATCAAATCGCGCCAGACGGCATCCTCTTCCGGTGTATAAGGGATTAAACCGTGCTCATCCGGGACTTTGGCGGTGTATTGGGTGCTTTTGCCCATGGAGTTCTGCCTCAGACCGCCAGTTTACCAGTCGGGAGCGGATAGCCGGGAAACGCCGGGGGCATGCTGCAGTTCCTACCTAATATATACATCGGACCTTGCATACAATGTAAAAGTAATGACCGCGGGTCAGGGAGCTATCGAGGCCTGGACTTGTGCCCGTGGGGGGTAATGACTTCGAATGTAATCTTCCACGATCTGCTGGAATTCTGCTGCGATCGTGTCGCCTTTGAGGGTGATTGTCTTTTCCCCGTCCACATAAACCGGCGCGACAGGCTTTTCGCCGGTACCGGGCAGGCTGATACCGACGTTCGCGTGCTTGCTTTCGCCGGGGCCGTTCACCACACAGCCCATGACGGCCACCTGCATCGTCTCCACGCCCGCATAGGCACGTTTCCACTCCGGCATGCGGGTACGGATGTAGCTCTGGATATCCTGGGCAAGTTGCTGGAATACGGTACTGGTGGTGCGTCCGCAGCCCGGGCAGGCGGCCACCAGCGGCATGAAAGCCCTGAGGCCCATGGTCTGGAGGATTTCCTGGGCGACAATGACCTCGCGGCTGCGATCGCCCTCCGGCTCGGGTGTCAGAGAGATGCGGATGGTGTCACCGATGCCCTGCTGCAAGAGCACTGCCAGCGCCGCGGTCGACGCCACAATGCCCTTGCTGCCCATGCCGGCTTCCGTGAGGCCTAGATGCAAAGGGTAATCGCAGCGTGGCGCGAGGCGCCGGTACACATCAATCAGATCCTGCACGCTGCTCATCTTGCAGGACAGGATGATCCTGTCGTGACCCAGTCCCAGCTCTTCCGCACGCTGCGCGGAGTTGAGCGCTGAGGCCACCATGGCTTCGTGCAGGATTTCCCTGGCGTCTTTCGGTCCGGATGCGCGCGCATTCTCGTCCATCATCCGGGTAAGCAGGTCCTGGTCGAGGCTGCCCCAGTTCACGCCGATGCGCACCGGCTTGCCGTGTTTGAGCGCCACCTCGATGAGTGTTGCGAACTGCTGATCGTGTTTGCTGCCGCGCCCGACGTTGCCGGGATTGATGCGCAGCTTCGCCAGCGCCTCGGCGCAGGCGGGATGGGCTGTTAAAAGCTTGTGACCGTTGAAATGGAAGTCGCCGATAAGCGGCACGCTCACGCTCATGGCATCCAGTTTCTCGCGTATATGAGGTACGGCGGCGGCGGCGGCGTCGGTGTTGACCGTGATGCGCACCAGTTCCGAACCGGCACTCGCCAGCTCCGCGACCTGTTTGACGGTCGCCATGACGTCGGCGGTGTCGGTGTTGGTCATGGATTGCACCACGATGGGTGCGCCGCCGCCCACCCGCACGGGGCCGACCATCACCGTTACGCTTTGACGGCGTTTTTGCGGGGAAAGAGAGGTTTCCATGGATTTCACGGCCGCATTATGACGCTTAATGATAGCGGATTCTTGGAATTCACCAGCGTCCCCCGTAACCGGAACAAAGATGGTGCCCGGGGACGTATTCAGCAGTGTGGCAATACTCGTTTCCTGGCTTCTCAGGCCAGCCGCGCTTGCGTACCATGTCAGGTATGCCGATTCTGGTGGTGCGCAACCTGCAATCAAGATATCCATGAGCGCCGGCAAGGGAACCGTTGTTTTCGTCCACGGACTGTACATGACCGGCCTGGAACTGGGCCTGCTGCGCTTGCGTGTGTCCCAGGCCGGGTTCCAAAGCCATCAATTCCACTATCACACGGTGCTGGAACCGGTGCGTGAGAACGCACGGCGCCTAGCAGAGTACATCGCGCAACTTGATGCGACCACACTGCATCTGGTGGGGCATAGCCTGGGTGGACTGGTGATTCTACGCATGTTTGAAATGAGTCCAAAAATTCCACCGGGTCGGGTAGTGCTCTTGGGTTCACCGGTACGCGGCAGCATCGCCGCGCGCAACATGGTAGATAGGAATTGGGGCTGGCTTCTGGGTCAAAGCGGCGCGGATGGTTTGGCGGAAGAATATGAACCGGTGTGGCATCGCAAACGTGAACTGGGTGTGCTGGTGGGTACCGCCGGACTGGGTTTCGGGCTGACCCATCCGGACTTGCCGGAACCTCACGATGGTTTGGTAGCAGTGCAAGAAACCCGCATCTCCGGCGCCACCGACCAAATCGAACTCGATGTGCACCATACCGGCATGCTCTTCAGCCCGGAAGTCGCTGAACAGGTGATCGGGTTTTTAAATAATGGCCGTTTTAGTCATGCCTAATGCCGATGCTCTGGTGTATCGCTGATTTGCGAAATTCCCAGAAACGCACACCCCATCCCTGTAATGCACGGGTGGGGTGCGCGTACAATTCAACACATACCTTGATCATCAGGCTTTTTTATGTTGTGATTCCCAGCGCTTCAAGGCGGCCAGGGTATTGGCGACGTGCTGATCGGGGTTGAGGTTGGTATAGGTATAGATGATGGTGCCGTCCGGTGCAATCACATACGAGGTCCGGTTGGCATAGGCATCGTGCTGCGGTAGCACCGCGTCATAGGAGCGCATGATTTTCTGATTAGTATCGGCCGCCACCGGGAACTTGCTGCGGCACTCGCTCACCGAGAATTTCTTCAGGATGGCGATGTTGTCGTGGGACACGCCTATCACCGTGGCACCCAAAGCATGGTACTGACCCATGGCCGCAGCGAAGTCGTGGGCCTCAATGGTGCAGCCTTTGGTGAATGCCGCCGGGTAGAAATACAGCACCACCGGGCCCTTCTTGAGCGCATCAGCGAGTGAGAAACTGTAGACCTTGCCACCCAACGAAGCCTCGGCGGTGAACAGCGGCGCCTTGGCGCCCACATTCAGGCTCGCGAAAGCCGGCAGTGCGAACAGTGTACCGATCAACGTCAAAACAAAAAAGAAGCGTTTCATGATTAAGCCTCCTGGATTGAATACGCGTGATAGATAAAATCTGAATGCGGTCACGCACGCCGAATTCACGTTAAACAGCCAGATTTCCCGCGGCTTTATTTCCCGGCCGCGGGCTTGACTACTATTGAGAATGTTAACTCCACCTGATTGCCTACCCAACGGGTGTCAGCCCATTGACCGAGACCGATATGGTAATCCAAGCGCTCAAGTCTCAGCCGACCCTCGAGCCGGGCATTGCCGTCCGTCGCTGGCGTAAATGTAAACGGCACGCTCACCTCATGGGTCACGTCGCGTAGCGTCAACTTTCCGGTCACCCGGTAACGTCCCTGTCCCATTGGGCGTACGCTCTCGCTTTCGAATAACGCTTGCGGCCAGCGGCGGGTGTCGAAGAAATCCGGGCCACGCAACGCGGTGTCCAGTTCCGGCAATTGAGTATCTACGGACGCGGTGTTCACGCTGACACGGATATGGCTGTTGCCGCCGGCATCCATACAAACGAGACCATCATAATCATGGAAAGTGCCCTGGAACGGCGCCCCCGCCTGAGTGGTGCTGAACACGATACGGCTTAGCGCGGGTACCGGCACCCAGCAGCTCGCGGCAGCAAACGGCGCGTTGCACGCAGCCACCAATCCGAATAAACACAGTATCACTAGCCGGTTCATGGCGGGTTCCTGGTGCGGTCGCCGCTGCGCGTGAAAGGCAGCATGCGCAACAATACCTCATCTCTGAGGATAATGTGATGCCAGAGCGCGGCGCTGATATGCAGAATCACCAAGGTCAGCAGCAGCCAAGCCATGCTTTGGTGTGTGAATAGCAACCAGTGGGCCAGCCGCCGGTCAGGTCTCACCAGATTCGGCAGCGAAAACAGCCCGAACCAGCTCACCGTCAGGTTGGAAGCGGAGGACAATAGCCAACCGATCACCGGCATGCTGAGCAGCAGCGCATACAGCAGAATGTGGGACAGGCGTGCCGTCATCCGCAAGACCGGGTGCGGTACGGGTGGCTGCGGCGGAGGCGGCGAATACAGCCGCCAGCCAAGCCGCAGCACCACCAAGCCGAAAATGGTGAAGCCGATGGATTTGTGGCGGGCGAGCAAGATGAGTCTTTCCAGACTGATGGGCAGTGCATGCGCCCAGATGCCGAGCACGAACTGCAGCATCACCAGTGCCACGATGACCCAATGAAACGTCTGGGCCACAATACCGTAGCGTGTCGGCGTGTTAGCCAACGGAATCAATGGCTGTTGTGAAGGGCCGTGCATCTGATTTAATCTCTCCGGCATTGGTTATACGCAACGCATGTGGTTCAGGTTTTACAGGAAGTCCTAAAATGAAACTACCGACTGGTATTCCACCGCGGAGATGCACGCTCAGCATTGCGGTGCTGGCCCTGTTGGCCATTGCCGGCTGTGCAGGTGTGGCGGTCAAGCAAGCGGCTGGGCCGGCGTTGGCGCCGCTGCCGCCCCTGGTTACCGTCGGTGCGGTGCACTACAGCATTCGTCCCGGGCTCTCGGATATACGTTTTCTGGTGTACCGGGCGGGACCGCTGGCTGCCTTTGGCCACAACCACGTGATCCGCGCCAGCGGCATCCGCGGTGACCTGTATCTTAACCGCAATTTTGCGCTCTCCGGTTTTGCCTTCTCGCTGTCGCTGGCAGACCTGCAGGTGGATGCGCCGGCGGATCGGGCTGCGGAAGGCGCCGATTTTGCCGCCCAACCCTCGGCCGCGGCCATCGCGGGAACCCTGCACAACATGCTGGGTCCGGCGGTACTCGACGTCACGCGCTATCCGGATATCCGGGTGCGCTCGGTGCGGCTGGTGGGCCCGGAATGGGGGCCGGAGGTGACGGTGCGTATTACGCTGCACGGCACCGAGCACCAACTGAGCGTGCCGATTGCGCTCAATCACTGCGGCAAATTGCTCACCGCCACCGGCCGCTTCGACATTCGGCAAAGCGATTTCGGCATCACGCCATTCAGTATTCTCGGCGGCGGCTTGCAAGTGGCCGATACCGTGAAAGTGCAGTTCCATATCGTCGCCGAACGGGACTGAATACCGCCCGCGCGTACAAATCCATGCGCGGGACACAATTGAATCACACCCGATCACACCGTCACGCCGGGGCCAGCCCCGCAGCCAGCGGCTTAGCCTGCGCCGGGATGGCGACCGAAGCCAGCCAATGCCCCTGCTGATCACGGCTCGACTCAAAGCGATAACGACTGCCGTAGATGGCTGACAACCGCTTGCGCGTGTTGGTGAGACCAACACCGCCGCCCGCTTCATCTCCGGAACTCGTTTCATGCACGCTAGCGATGTTTGTGACTGTGAACTGCAGGTACTCGCCGGCACGCTGTCCGGCGATCACCAGCGTGTCACAACCCGGCACCTTGGCCACACCGTGTTTAATGGCGTTCTCCACCAACGGCACCAGCAGGAACGTAGGGATGCTTAAA
>DAHVFI010000278.1 GCA_027317045.1 Gammaproteobacteria bacterium | reverse complement strand
GCTCAGCCTGGTGGGCTTGGGGATTCTCGGCTGGTTGGCCCGCAGCGACTGGTTTTATCACGGCCTCGGGGTGCCACACCCCTCTGCCTACATGGCCTTGCTGTTATTTACCTTGCTGGCGCCGCCGTTCCTGTTCCTGCTGGAACCCCTGAGTTCCGCCTGGTCGCGCCGCCACGAATTCCAAGCAGACGCCTATGCCAGCCGCCAGACGAATGCCACCGCGCTGATCCATGCTTTAGTGAAGCTCTACCGCGACAATGCCACCACGCTTACGCCTGATCCCTTGCATTCCGCTTTCCATGATTCCCATCCGCCGGCGCTGTTGCGCATTGCGCGACTGCGGAAATTGGCAGGGATGGCGCCTCCGTAAAGCCAGACTATCCAGGCGGCCAGGTCATGGCGCGCCCACCCAATAGGTGCAAATGGATGTGGAATACGGTCTGACCACCGCCTTGATTGCAATTCATCACCAGCCGGTAGCCGGAGGCGGCGATACCCTCCAGTTTCGCAATCTCGCACGCTGCCAAAACCATTTTGTCGATAATTCCGGCATCGGCCGGCGTGAGATCATTGAGGGTGCTTATGTGTTTGCGCGGCACCACGAGAACATGCGTTGGCGCCTGGGGATTGATATCGCGGAAAGCCAGCAGCTCATCGGTCTCCATGACCAAGTCTGGCTTGATTTCGCCTTGTGCCATTTTGCAGAACAGACAATCAATCATGATTTCCTAGCGTACATCCTGGCGACCGCTGAAGGCATGCGACAGCGTGCCGCCATCTACAAATTCCAGCTCCCCTCCCAATGGCACGCCATGGGCAATGCGTGTGGCCCGGATGCCGCGGGCACGTGCCAGCTCCGCCACATAATGGGCGGTGGCCTCACCCTCCACCGTCGGATTAGTGGCCAAAATCAATTCCATGATACCGCCTTCCGCCAGCAGTGCCTCCAGTTTCTGTAAACCCAGTTCCTCGGGACCGATGCCATCCAGTGGTGAAAGATGGCCCATGAGCACAAAATATTTGCCGCGGAAACCCGTGGCACTTTCGATGGCATGCACATCGGCCGGGGTTTCCACCACGCACAAGCTCCCGGGCTCGCGTTTCGTGGAAGCGCAGATATCGCAAACCGGTTTATCGGTCAGCATGCGGCAACGTTCACAATGATGAATACCGCCCACTGCCGCTTCCAGCGCGCGGGCCAGTGCCAGTGCCCCTTCGCGATTGCGCTCCAAGAGATGAAAAGTCATTCGCTGGGAGGACTTGGGCCCCACTCCTGGCAAGCAGCGCAGTGCGTCCATCAATTGCTGCAGCAGCGAGACGTAGGGCATATGGAATCAGAACGGCAGTTTCATGCCGCCGGGCAGCGGCATGCCCGCCGTGAACCCCGAGAAACGTTCCCGGGTGGCGATTTCGACCTTGTTGACCGCATCGTTGACCGCTGCGGCAATCAGGTCCTCCAGCACTTCTTTATCATCACCCAGAAGTTTCGGATCAATGCTGACACGGCGCACTTCATGGCGCCCACTCATCGCCACGCTCACCATACCACCCCCCGCCTGGCCGTTGACTTCCAGGCGCGCCAGTTCTTCCTGGGCCTTCTGCATATCGGCCTGCAATTGCTGGGCCTGTTTCATCAGCCCGCCTAATCCACCTTTCATCGGTAATTTACCTCTTACGTTTCAATCTACCGGTTTCACCAATTCCGGATTCACCTGGGTGCCGAAGACCTCACACAGCTCCTGCACCTTGGGATCCGCGATGATGGCATCCTGGGCGGCTTTAAGCCGTTCTGTCTGGCGGTGCGCATCGAGTTTTGCCGGTGTTTCCAGGTTACCGGATACCGGTTGGATACGGAGTTTCAATGCCTCACCATAGTAGCGCGACAGGGAATCTTCCATGCGCTTCACCAGCTGGTCGGTTGCCATGTGTTCGTGGGCGACATCCATCTCCAGGTATAACACATCGCCCTCACGGCGCCGGTAGGCACAATTCAGGGCCAGCTGTTGAGCTGCACCTTTGAGATCCAGGCACTCGACCAGCCCTATCCAGTCCGGTTCCTGCCAAGCTTGCACGGATTTCCTGATCACCATGGGTTTTTCTTGTAGCGCCGTCACACCCGGTTTGGAATTAATTCCGGTGACTTCAAGGGCGGGGCGGGTGGGCGTTACGCCAGGTGTCGTGGATATGTTCCCCGTCGCTGACGACGGCGCAAATGCAAGCATCCGCAGCAGGATCATTTCAAAACCACTCCGCGGCGATGGCGCCAGTGGCAGATCACGTTTTCCCAACAGAGCAATCTGGTAATAGAGCTGCACATCCTCAGGACTCAGCTGCGCGCTCAATGTCTGCAAGGCGGCGGTATCGTTGAATTCTGAGCTCATTCCGGGTACTGTCTGGACCAATGCCAGGCGCTGCAAGAACGATGCTATGTCTTCAAGCGCCAGTTCATAATCCGGCGCCTGCTCATCCAGTTTCGCCACGGTTGCGAGCAGGGTTTCAGCGTCTTTCCCTGCCACCGACTCCAACAATGCTCGCACATGGGTCTGCTCGATGCTACCCAGCATGGTACGCACCTCCGCTTCCCTTAGATTGCCGTCGCCATAGGCGATGGCCTGATCGAGTACGCTCAGAGCATCGCGCATGCTGCCATCGGCGGCCGTGGCGATCAGGGCCACTGCCGCCGGCTCCTGAGGAACTTTTTCGGCCTCAAGAATGTGCTTGAGATGTCCCTGAATCAGGCTTACGGAAAGGCGCTTGAGATTGAACTGCAGACAGCGCGACAGCACCGTTACCGGTAGTTTCTGCGGATCCGTGGTGGCCAGCAGAAATTTAACGTGAGGCGGCGGTTCCTCCAAGGTTTTCAACAAGGCATTGAAGGAATGCGTCGACAGCATGTGCACCTCGTCAATCAGGTACACCTTGTAGCGGCCACGGCTGGGAGCGTATTGCACGTTGTCCAACAGGTCGCGGGTATCGTCCACCTTGGTGCGCGAGGCAGCGTCTACTTCAATCAGATCTACGAACCGACCGGCATCGATCTCCACGCAGGCACCACACTCACCGCAGGGTTTGGAACTCATACCTTTCTCGCAGTTCAGGGATTTCGCCAAGATGCGAGCAATGGTGGTCTTACCGACGCCCCGGGTACCGGTGAACAGGAAGGCATGGTGCAGGCGATTGTGGTCAAGGGCATTGACGAGCGCCTTGAGCACGTGCTCCTGGCCCACTATTTCCGCGAAGTTGCGCGGGCGCCATTTTCTTGCCAATACCTGATAGGACATGCGTTACCTGAGTAGCGGACAGATAATTGCGCCCTGCGGGCGCATTGATACTTTACCAGACGTGTCATCAGCCTAAGCCTGCCGGAAGACAAAAGGTGGCAACCTGCGTCAGCGATCCCCCGCACACTAGGCCGCTGCTGCCGCTGCTCCCTTCCGGGCCTGACGGGGTTCACAGCTTGTCGTCGCGAAGACGCCGGCGCAGGTTGCCATAGAACCTGTTTTTCGAATCGCTTCCTGGCAGCCTTGCGAGTTTCAGCCCCCCCCCAATGCCCAATGCTACTGCCGGCTGTTTGAATCTGGCGGAGAGGGCGGGATTCGAACCCGCGATACGGGGTTGCCGTATACACGCTTTCCAGGCGTGCTCCTTAGACCGCTCGGACACCTCTCCGAAAATTCTCTTTGATTATCAATAAACCGTCCCTGCTGCGCTACCAGCTCGGCCGGACACCCCTCCTACCCACAGGTTCAAAAGGCGCGGGAGATTACTCCATGCGTCCTGCAGCCGCAACCACGGGAGGCGGCTCCGTGGCACTGGTTGTTGGAGGCGCAACTTTTTGGTCGCCTGATTTCAGGGCGGGTTGCATATTGCCGGGCGCAGGCACTACCGGACCATTTTTGGGAAGCGCGGATGGCTTGGTTGGTCTCGTTGGCTGCGCTTTAATCAGCTGCGGTGGATTGACCAGACAGGTGCCTGAAGCGTCCTTGGATGTGGTTTTGTTCTGGCGGGAGGCAACCCCTGGTATTGCATAGCTTGGATCAGGGGCAGGTATACTGAGTCCCGTTGGTGCATGTAATGGTGAGTTAGCAACGCTGTCGAGATAAGGGTGTGAATCACCGCAGCTCATGGTACTGCAACCAGTCAGCGCTACACACAGTATCGCAAGCGATGTTCCGAGCAATTTAGTCATAAGTGAGTTCCAGTACCTTCCCAATAACAATTACAAGGCGCCCACGTCGCGCAGGGTAACACGCAATGTGTCGCGGTGATTTGCCGCCAGCGGTGTCAGCGGCAGTCGGATACCCCCTGGGATACGCCCCATTTCCTTGAGGGCCCATTTCACCGGAATCGGGCTGCTTTCCAGAAATAAATGTTTATGCAGCGTAGCCAGCCGCTGGTTGAGTATTTCGG
>DAHVFI010000271.1 GCA_027317045.1 Gammaproteobacteria bacterium | reverse complement strand
ATATTATCATGTGCTGCTGACACTTAAATCTCACGATGAATAAGAACTTATAACAGTCTCAATATTAACCGGAATTCGATATATCTTAAGTAAAATCACCGGTTCCTGTGGCACATCGCTGTGCGGGCCATGACGGCCGGTTCTCACGCCGGCTATCTTGTCCACTATTTCGATTCCCTTGCTGACCTTGCCGAAGACTGCATAGCCATAATCACGGCTGCCGTGGTTCAGGAAAGCGTTATCGCTCAGGTTGATGAAGAACTGGCTGGTGGCGCTGTGAATATCCGAAGTTCGCGCCATGGCGATGCTGTAGCGCGTGTTCAACAGCCCATTATCGGCTTCGTTATGGATGGGCGCCCGCAGTTTTTTCTGCTGCATGTCGGGGGTAAAACCACCGCCCTGGATCATGAATTTCGGGATCACGCGGTGAAAAACCGTGCCATCATAGAAATGCTCATTTACATAGGCGAGGAAATTCTCGACGCTGATGGGCGCCTTGTCGGGATAGAGTTCCAGGGTGATGTCGCCGAGGCTGGTGGTCATGAGGATCATGGCAGGACTCCAGAATGTAATAACGTCATTCTATCAATCTTCGAAACGTCCCCAGGTGACACGGCTGTTGCCTGTGAGATCCGACACCGAATGAATATTGGAGAAGCCAGCGGCCGCCAGCAAGCCGCGCACTCGCTCGGCCTGGTCATAGCCGTGTTCCAACAGCAGCACACCACCGGAATCCAGATGGGTGGGCGCCCGCAGCACGATCTTGCGGATGGCGGCCAGGCCATCGGGCCCGCCGGTCAGGGCGCGGCGCGGTTCAAAGCGCAAATCTCCGGAGCGCAAGTGCGGATCATCATTGGCAACGTAAGGCGGGTTCGAAACGATTACGGCGAAACGCCGGCTGGCGATTGGAGTAAACCATTCGCCCTCCAGAAATTCTACGTTGGTAATTTTCAGTCTGGCGGCATTTTCACGCGCCACCTCCAGCGCCAAGCGGCTGATATCGGTGGCCACAAGCTTGCAATGGGGCCGCTCGTGCGCCAGCGAGAGCGCGATGGCGCCGCTGCCGGTGCCGAGGTCGGCGATGTACCAGCGGGCGCCTACCGGCACGACCCGCAGGGTTTCTTCCACCAACAATTCGGTTTCCGGGCGTGGGATCAGGGTGGCGGCGGTAACCTTGAGGGACAATGACCAGAAATCGCGTTTGCCGGTGAGATGCGCAATGGGTCTGCCTTTGCAGCGCGCCACCACCAGCAATGCGAACAGCCGCATTTTTTTGTCCTCCACGCGCTGCTCAGGCCGCGCATGCAGATGGCCGCGTGGCGTTTCCAGCGCGTGCGCCAGCAGGATCTCCGCGTCCAGACGCGGCGAAGGGCTGGTTTTCGACAGTTCGCTGCTGGCTATGCGCAACAGCGTGGCGATGGTAGCGCCCATGGCGGTCCCCTTGGGAAGTGGGCTTATTTTAAGCGCTTCCGTACAATAGCGGTTGCCCCGCCGAGCGCATTTCCGGAGACCGCATGAAAATCTATTCCAACGTGCTGGAGATGGTCGGCGGTACGCCCATGCTGGAATTGAAGCACTTGGATGCCGGCCCTTGCCGCTTATTTCTCAAACTTGAGCTCATGAACCCCGGCGGCTCCATCAAGGATCGCATCGGCATTTCCATGATCGAGGAAGCCGAGAAGCGCGGCGACCTTAAACCCGGCGCCACCATCGTCGAGGCTACCGCCGGCAATACCGGCCTGGGACTAGCACTGGTAGCCGCCCAGAAAGGCTATCGCCTGATCCTGGTGATCCCCGACAAGATGAGCCAGGAGAAAATTTTCAATCTGCGCGCCATGGGCGCGGAGGTCGTACTGACCCGTTCGGACGTGGCCAAGGGCCACCCGGAGTATTACCAGGATCTGGCCAGGCGCTTGGCGAAGGACATGCAGGCGTATTTCATCAACCAGTTCGGCAATCCCGACAACGTCAAAGCCCACGAAACCAGCACCGCGCCGGAAATTTGGGAGCAGATGCAGCACCAGCTGGATGCGGTGGTGGTCGGCGTGGGTTCCAGCGGCACACTCACCGGAATCGGTCATTATTTCCGGAGCGTGGCGCCGCAGGTGGAGATGGTGTTGGCGGATCCACAAGGTTCGGTGTTGGCGGATTACCTCAGAACCGGCAAGCTGGGAGAGAAGGGCGCCTGGCTGGTGGAAGGTATCGGCGAGGATTTCATCCCGGATATCTGCGACCTGTCGGTAGTAAAGCATGCCTACACTATTCCCGACAGCGAATCCTTTGCCACCGCGCGCGAGGTGCTGCGCAAGGAAGGCCTGTTGCTGGGATCTTCCTCCGGCACCCTGATCGCCGCCGCCTTGCGCTACTGCCGTGCGCAGAAAACCGCCAAACGGGTGGTAACCCTGGGCGCCGATACCGGCAACAAATACCTTTCCAAGTTATACAACGATTTCTGGATGATCGAGCAGGGATTTATCGCGCGGCCCAAACGCGGCGATTTGGGCGATTACGTGGGCCGTCCCTATTGGGAGCGGGCCACGGTATACGTGGGGCCGGCGGATACACTCGCTACCGCCCACACCCGCATGCGTAACAATGGCATTTCCCAGTTGCCGGTGATCGAAGGCAAAAATTTCCTGGGTGCTGTGAGCGAGACCGATCTGATTCATGCGGTGCGCCGCGATCCGCGCGGCTTCACCCAGGAAGTGCGTACTGCGTTGAATGCCGGTTTTCCGCGCATACACGCCGGTCAAAAAATCGAAGAGCTGTTCACGTTATTGGAAACGGAAACCGCCGTCGCGGTCATGGGTGGCGACGAATTTCTGGGTCTGGTGACGCGCAGCGATCTGTTGAATCGTTTGAGGTTACAGTAGCGGCAAATGGGACCGCAGGCTTGAATATGAACCCCGGCGCATCTCGCCGCCCCAACAACTCGTTCTAAAGGCAGATAGTCATGCATTCTCCAGGGAAAAAATCCGGTTTTGCCACCCGCGCCATTCATGCCGGTCAATCGCCGGATCCCTCCACCGGTGCGGTGATGCAACCCATTTATGCCACCTCAACTTATGCCCAGGAAAGCCCCGGCAAGCACAAGGGCTTTGAATACTCGCGCACCCAAAATCCCACGCGCATGGCCTACGAACGCTGCGTGGCGGACCTGGAAAGCGGCACCCGTGGTTTTGCCTTTGCTTCCGGCATGGCGGCCACGGCCACGGTTCTGGATCTGCTGGATTCCGGCAGCCATGTGATCGCCATGGACGACATGTATGGAGGTACCTACCGGCTGTTCGAACGGGTGCGCAAACGTTCCGCGGGACTCACGTTCAGCTTCGTGGATCTGCGCGACCGGAAGCTCCTGGAAGCCGCCATACGTCCTGAAACCAGATTGATCTGGGTGGAGACGCCGACCAATCCCATGCTTAAACTGGTGGATCTTGCCATGGTCGCGGAAGTCGCCCGCAAACAGCATCTCATGACGGTGTGCGACAACACCTTCGCCTCACCCTATCTGCAACGGCCGTTGGAGTCGGGCTTCGACGCTGTGATGCATTCCGCCACCAAATACCTCAATGGTCATTCCGACATGGTGGGCGGAATACTGGTAGCGGGCGAGCGGCCGGAACTGGTTGAACAACTGGCTTTTCTGCAGAACTCCGTGGGTGCGGTGGCGGGACCGTTTGACAGTTTTCTGGCGTTGCGCGGCCTGAAGACACTGGCGTTGCGTATGCAACGTCATTGCAGCAATGCATTGGAGCTGGCCGGCTGGCTGGAAAAACATTCGCGGGTGGAACGTGTGGTGTATCCGGGGCTCGCGAGCCATCCACAGCATGCATTGGCGAAGCGCCAGATGCATGATGCCTGGGGTGGCATGGTCACGATCTTTCTGAAAGGTGGTGCAGCCGAGGCGCGGCGTTTCCTGGAGCGCTGTGAGTTGTTCACGCTCGCCGAAAGCCTGGGCGGCGTCGAGAGTCTTATCGAACACCCGGGCATTATGACTCATGCCTCGGTGCCACCTGAGACACGCAAGAGCTTGGGTATCAGCGATTCGTTGGTACGGTTGTCGGTGGGTATCGAAGACGTGGCGGACTTGCGCGCCGATCTGGAGCAGGCGCTGGCTTTTTGATGGGCAAACACCAATGAAAAGGGGCAGGCCGTTTCCGGCCCGCCCTTAGGTCTTTATCGTCTGGCCATCCGCAGGTGGATGGCCACAAGCCAAAACCAGCCTTTAAGCCGGTTCTGGTT
>DAHVFI010000261.1 GCA_027317045.1 Gammaproteobacteria bacterium | reverse complement strand
CACCAGAATGGACGCACGCATGGTCTTGACCAGTTCATAGGGCGCATAGAACTCGCGGATACTGGTGGGATCCACCTCGATATGCATGCGCTCGTCAATAGTGACACCCACGCCCATGCGGCCGAGCAACTCAATGGTGGTGGTGACATCGTGCAGATGCGGAACGTTGCCGATAGTGACGGGTCCGTCCGCCAGTAAGGTGGCAGCCAAAATCGGCAGGGTGGCGTTCTTGGCGCCTGAAATGCGGATTTCGCCTTCCAGGGGACGCCCGCCATTGATAAGAAGTTTATCCAAAGGATCGCCTTCTGGGTTTGCGCCGGTTAGCGGCTCTGTTGTCGCTGCCGTTCATCCGGCGTCAGCGTATGCAGGCTAAGGGCGTGTATTTCACGGCCCATGCGCTCACCCAGGGTCGCATAGACCATCTGGTGACGCGCCAGCGACGGTTTGCCGCTGAAACTCGACGCTATGACCTCGGCTTCGAAATGCGTGCCGTCATGGCTGCTGACGTGCACCTCCGCAGCCGGCAATCCCTGCATGATGAGGTGCTTGATCTCGGCGGGGGTCAACGGCGTGCTCCGGTGGGTTGCAGGACTGGATGCCTGGGAAAACTCGAAGAGTTCGGCAACCGATGATACCCGATTGGCCGTAGCCGCCGGAATGGGCGTGCACGGGAAGCCGCCGCAAAACGTGTATTATTAGCCCTTGAACCGCTCCTTCCCGCCAGGCAAGCGCCCGCCGATGAACAGGAACGACACCGCCAACCTGCTGCGTCTCGCTCGCCAGGTGCTGGAAACCGAGGCGGCCGCGATCACCGCTCTGGTACCGCGTCTGGACGAACATTTCAGCGAGGCTTGCCGCCTGCTGCTCGCCTGCCGCGGCCGTGTGGTGGTCATGGGCATGGGCAAATCAGGCCATGTGGGCAATAAAATTGCGGCGACCCTGGCCAGCACCGGTACCCCGGCCTTCTACGTCCATCCCGGCGAAGCCAGCCACGGCGATATGGGCATGATCACCGGCGAGGACGTGGTACTGGCCCTGTCCAATTCCGGTGAAACCGGCGAACTCATTATCATCCTGCCGCTCATCAAGCGTCTCGGTGTGAAGCTTGTGGCCCTCACCGGTCAGTCAAGTTCAACATTGGCGAAAGCCGCCGACGTGAATCTGGATGTGTCCGTGGCCCAAGAGGCCTGCCCCCTAAACCTGGCACCCACTGCCAGCACCACCGCGGCGCTCGCCATGGGTGACGCCCTCGCGGTATCACTGCTATCCACACGTGGCTTCACCGAGGAAGATTTCGCCCGCTCCCATCCGGGCGGGAGCCTGGGCCGGCGCCTGCTGCTGCGCGTACAGGACATCATGCATACCGGCGAAACGGTTCCCGCCGTGGCCGAGGGCGCACTCTTGAGCCAGGCGCTGGTGGAAATGACCCGCAAGGGTCTGGGCATGACGGCCATCGTGGACCCGCGGAATCATGTCGCGGGTATCTTCACCGATGGCGACCTGCGGCGCACGCTGGAGAAGGAAGTCAACGTACACCGCACCAAGATAGACGAAGTGATGACACGCCGCTGCACCACCGTCGCGCCGGAAACCCTCGCGGGCGAAGCGTTACATCTCATGGAAAGCCACAGGTTCAATGCGCTGCTGGTGGTGGCCCCGGGCGGCGTGCTCGTCGGCGCGCTTAACATGCACGATCTGCTGCGTGCCGGCGTGGTGTGAGATGACTGACATCCGCGAATTAGCGGGGCGCGTGCAACTGGTGATTTTCGACGTGGACGGCGTGTTCACCGACGGCCGTCTATATTACGGCGCCGATGGGGGGGAACTGAAGTCCTTTCACGTACGCGACGGCCACGGTATCAAATTGCTGCTCCAACAGGGAGTACAAGTGGCGGTAATCTCGGGTCGCAGTTCGGCGGCCGTGACCCGGCGTATGCGGGAATTGGGTATCCGACATGTTTTTCAGGGTGATGACGACAAACGGCCGATATTGGAAAAGCTGCTGAAAACACTCGGGTTGAGCGCACACCAAACCGCCTGCGTCGGTGACGATTCGGCGGATCTAGCGCTCATGGAAGCGGGGTGTCTGGCCATCGCCGTCGCGGATGCGCAACCCGAGGTGCGCGCCAAGGCCCACTGGTGCACCCAGGCCCGGGGCGGGGAAGGTGCGGTACGTGAGGTCTGCGACCTGATTATTTCGGCGCGGAACGCAGACGGGTGAATCCGCGTTTCTGGCTGCCGATTTTGGTCCTGGCGCTGGCGGCGGGAGGTACCTGGTGGTTGCTCCGGCAGGTGACGCCCCCGGTGCTCCAAAAGCCCGCTCCCGCCACACACATACCGGATTATTATTTCACCGACGCCACCGTGACGACACTCAACGACCACGGCAAACCCGAAGCCGTCATGACGGCGCCGCGCATGCTGCATCACCCGGACGACGACAGCGTGGAAGTGTTTGCACCGCGCGTCGAATATTTCATTGCCGGCGGGCAACCCTGGTATTTGCAGGCTGATCATGCACTCTTGCCTTCCGGCGGCAAACTGGTGGAACTGGACGGCCACGTGGAAATGCAGCGCGCGGGTAACAACGGCGGCCCCCCGCTTATCATCCATACCGATAAAATGAACGTGGATCTTAATACCAAGATTGCCACCACCGCCGACCCGGTGGAGATACTGCAGGGCAACAGCCGCATGACGGCGGTGGGCATGACGGCTTACATGCAGGACAATCGCTTGCAATTGCAGGCAAATGTACGAGGCAACTATGTGCATAAGCAATAAATGGCGTCTGCTGCTTCTGGCATGCGCGCTGTGCGCCGCCGCTTCCGCCTGGGCGCTCAAGAGCGACCAGCACCAGCCCATCAACATCCAGGCGGATCATGGTAATTTCCAGGGTGATTCCAGCACCAACAACGGCACCGGTGTATATACCGGCCACGTAGTCATCACCCAGGGAAGTATCCGGATTACCGCCGACAAAGCCATCCTGCATATGCTGAACGGCGCAATTCAGACCGCGGACATCACCGGCACACCGGCCACGTTCCAACAGCAACCTGACATCGGCGCACTGGTACACGGCACAGCCAACGAAATCACGTATGATCAAAATACCAATGAAGCGGACCTTATCGGCAATGCACATTTGCTCCAGGGCGGACGTTTGTTCACCGCCCAAGTCATCTATTACAACATTAGCAGCGAACACGTGACCGCCAACGGCGGCAACAACGGCGGCCAGATTCACATCACCCTCCCGCCAAAACAATCCACCAGCCAGAATCCTCCGCCGTGAATACCTTGCGCGCGGAAAATCTTCTCAAGCATTACCGCCGCCGCGAGGTGGTGCGCAATGTTTCCATGGAACTGGCGCGCGGTGAAGTGGTGGGACTACTGGGACCCAACGGCGCCGGTAAAACCACATGTTTCTATATGATTGTGGGGCTGGTACCCGCCGACGGCGGCCGTATTTTTCTCAACGGCATGGAAGTCACGAATCTGCCAGTGCATGCGCGTGCGCGCCTGGGTCTCGGCTACCTGCCCCAGGAAGCTTCAGTATTCCGCAAGTTGACGGTGGCGGAAAACATCCTGGCGATTCTGGAAACCCGTCCCGGGCTCAAGCGTGTGGAT
>DAHVFI010000247.1 GCA_027317045.1 Gammaproteobacteria bacterium | reverse complement strand
CTCGACCAGCCGCGTTGCGAATGGCATACCAGACATTGCCGGTATGGTGCAAGACTCCCCAGGAATATACCAGGTCACTTTGCGGAAGTTGTGCCATATAAGTATCATCCAACACCGAGCCCTGATTCACTGTCCAGTTGTGAGGGTTGCCCGCCTTGTCCCGTACATAGCGCGTGGCTTCCACGGACTTGGCGTCGTAATCGAAGCTGCATACCGTCCGGGCACCGGATTGCCAGGCAGCATAGGAATGCAAACCGCTGCCACACCCTATATCCAGGAATGACAGTCCGTTGAGATGCTCGCGTCCCAGCACCTCGAGCATGTGTTTCTTTGAAACCTCAACATTTTCCTGACTGAAATTCTTCTCGATGAAATTCAACCAGTTCTTGCCAAATTCAAAGCGTTCGTCATGAACTGTCATGAGACTGCCTTTTTTAAACATGCTGTCTTTGTAATCCTTCCTTCACCCAGGATGGGACCGTAAACCTGGAGTGTTTCGTCAAGCATGCGCTCCACTCCGAATCGCGATTTCACAAAATCATGCCCTGCATTGCCTGCCTGTTGCAGCCATTGCTGGTCGCTCAGCAGCCTGGCAATCACCCGAGCGGCGGCGCTTGGATTATCGTTACTCAACACCCAGCCAGTCTCTCCATGCGCCAGACCTTCCTGCGCACCGCCGGCAGCAGTAGTGACCACCGGCACGCCCAGCGCCTGCGCCTCCACCAAAACGTTAGGCAATCCCTCCGCCCGGGAAGAAAGCAGAAACAGATCCATGGCGGCGATTGCTGCCAAAGACTGTTGTTCGTAACCAACGAGGTGCAAACGGCCCGCCAAATCCAACGCTGCGATCTTTGACTGCAATTCCGCCCGCAATGGCCCATCGCCGACCACGACAAAATGCGCTTCAGGCATATGGCGCAAGGTTCGCGCAGCAATCTCCGCCCACAACAGTGGGCGTTTCTCCTCGCTTAGACGCATGACCGTACCCACCAGCTGCGAAGCGGGCGGGATACCCAGACGCTCACGGTAAGCGGCACGCTTGTTTCGTTGCTCCGACAAAAGACCTTCATCGAAATCGAAGCCATTATGGACCACCTGGATATGCCCAGCCGGAAGACCGAGCCACTGTTCATAGGCGCGCGCACCGGCATTGCTGTTACTTATTAAAGTCACCTGCGGTTGCTTGGCAAGCCAGCAATAACCTTCATACATGTATGGCTGATACAATGCGAAATTGTAAGGCGGCAAGCTGCGGGTACCTAACACGATTTTTGGCACGCCCGTGGCGATTGCTGCCAACCCGCCTTTGACGTTTACCTCATCCAACCAAAGGTGCACGATTTCCGGGCGCTGTGACTGCAGCGTACTAATATAGTCACGAACATCCTGAAGCTCGTCAGGTAGCAGTTTAACGATGGACAGTATCTGTCCTAATTCTCCCTGGTCATCCTGCGCAGTGTTCCTGTTGAATTTGATTGGCGGCATCCCTGCGGCTTCCAGCATCGACAGGTAGAAACGCTCATGCTCCGTTCGTAAATACACAACCGCCAAACCCAAAGGCCTCAGCCCGCGTTTGACAAGACCCAGGAACGTTAATACGGCTTGCCGTTCCGACCCGCCTGGACCAAGTGTACCGCTGACCAGCAGCAGACCATGACGAGTTGTGCAATTCCCCTTCAGTGTAACGATGGCTTTGCCGAAGTATAAATAGGATTCACGATATCGGCCCCCAGACCAGTGAATAAGCTGTTTTATGACGGTGCGCAATACCAGGGACAGTGGTTTCAGCATGGTGCTTATACCCAGTGTTTGATACTGCAATTGCAGCCTCCGCAACGCTTCAGTCCGCAGAAGTGAAGGTAGTGATCGTATAAGTTTCGTCAGAGAATCCCGGCTGCGCTTGAATGCCACAATCCATGCTCTGTAAGCGCGATGCGGACGAGTCACAAACAATTCAAAGTGATTCCCTAATGCTGTTTTCAGATATTTCTTTATGTACTCCATGATCATACGCTATTCTCTCCCCTCCGAATTTCGGCGATGGCAAAAATATGCTGCGTTCCCACCACTTTTATTTCTTGAATATCTTTTTCCACCCTGTGAGACGCCGAACCTTGAGGAAGGGCTGCCTGATCCACGGTTCGTATGCACGACCAAAAACTGATTTTGCGGCTCGCTTGACCATGGACCTGAAGCCATCTTCAGGAAACACAAAGTTGAACGCGTCGTTCACTTTGCCAATTTTCTCTGTAATACCGAGCCTATGATCCGCGCGCTGTTGCCAACTCGTCCGGCGCCCCACGTACAACAAGTTGCTTTGTGAACCGATACTTACTGCACGATTTGCGCGCATCTCCAATATATGCGACGGCAACGGAGTGTCGGGTTGCATTGAACCCCATATTTCGTCGTATGGCACGTACAGGTCGTTATTGAACTCCAGTTCATGCGTCACGATTTCCTCAAAACCGTGTTTGGCCAGCAGTGCACCAAGGGTTTCACGTGTGAACGAACGCACATGCTGCCAGCGGTGAAACAGCAGATTGCTGACCGGGCAGTACGCCATGTTGAGGTCCAGATCCTCATTATTCGGCGTGCTGATGATTAGCGTGCCGCCCACGCGGGTGAATTGCGCCAACTTGGCGAGGGTACTGTCGAGCTGCTCATCCAGCACATGCTCGATCACCTCGATCATCATCACCAGATCGAATTGCTCCCGAGACCGCATATCCACCGCGCCCAGAAAGCCATAGCACTTCCCGAGCTTGTCTCTCAAAATCTGATTCCGGCCCTCCGACGGCTCATAGGCTGCCGCGCGCAAGCCACGCTCGCACATCAGCTCGATGATTTCTCCGTCACCCGCGCCAAAATCGAGAATCCGGCCGTCCTTTGGTAACAAATGAGCAATCGCGGCAATAAGTCCCTTACCCCCCTGCCGGGCAAAGCTATGCTCCACCAGCCGCGTTTGCGAAAAACCCGTCCAGAAATGCTCCACCAGTTCTGGAGTCCAGCGCAGACGCTCTGGCGTTACCAGACTTAAGGATGGATGATCACCACGTCCGATCAGGTGCCGAAGCAGAAATACAGCTGTGTTCCAGACGTGCATAAAAGGAGATGTGGATTTAACCACGGGCTTGCCAGATGATCCTTGAGAGACTTCCCTGCTCATTGCTTAATCACCAGTGCCTGACCCGTTGTTAGCATAATGATAGGTTCTGTCTTATCTGTAAAAAAACCATCGGCTGCGCGTTTCGCACCCGGACAGGTCGTAAATCCGTAATCGTCCATGAGGATAATGCCACCGGTGCACATCCGGGGATAGAAGAATTCAAGTGAATCAAGTGTGGGCTGGTACAAGTCCACGTCAATATGAATAAAACAGAAGTGTCGCTCCTGAGCCTCTGCGAAGCGTTCCGGAATCCACCCCGCGTACACCCGATAATTGTCAAACTCTTTGAGTGTCTCCCGAAGAGTAGATTCCGGTATCCGCAGTGCTCCACTGGTCCAGTAGTCTCCATCCCACTTGCTCGGTGCAGGCAACCCTTCAAAGGAATCAAATAGATGCACCAACCTGCCCGTACTTTGCAGCGCCTGGCACATGAGGTAGGCAGACATGCCCTTATAAGCACCGCATTCAGCCATATCCCCGGCCAGCGGCAAAGCGAGTTTAAGCAACTGGTTTAAAGTGTATTTGCGATCCAGCGAGTGCCAGTTTCCAGCATCCATGAATCGCCGATAATATGCCAGGAATGCCCGGTCCTCCAGAAACAGACGGCCATACTCACTGAACTTGAATTTCGGATATAAAGCCGCAGTAAGGTTTTCAGCGGCGCGGTATCTATCTACATCTTTGGAACCCGACCGAAGCCCTACACACAACTGCGACAGTAGTTCCTCAGCCCTGCCCACCGCCAATTGCTGTAGCTCTTCCACCAGATTCATAAGCACCGGTGAAAGCATGTGCTCAGCACGCCCTTCAATTGTGTGCGCATGTTTTTCATGTACCGATTTATTTTCTGGCGAGCGCTGCAACCAGCGCATAAAATTTTTCATGGGCCGGTAGCCCCGCCCGCCGTAGCAGGTTTGGATTCAATGCTGAATGCGGTCTGCAAATTAACAACCGAGTTCGTGAAAATACCATCCGGACCGATCACCTTGAACTCAATGGCATCCTCAATAAAATCGATCTTTTTGCCTTCTTCAACGTGGGCGGCCCCCAGTGTCACGAAGTAATAGCCGGCTGCGAGCCACATAACGCAATCAGCAGATATAACCAGCCGCGAGTCGGCATCAGCCTTATGGGCAACCCGGTTCTGCGCCAGATTTGTGATACCCCACAATACGGTTCCTCGCCGATCCTTAATAGCAAAGCCGGCCGAGAGATCGTCCACAGCCTGCTGGCAATCAAGCACCATGTACAGGCGGCAGGCACGGCCGGATTCCACGACTCCGCAATGGTTGCCGTGCTCATCGAGCAGCCCCCAATCCACGAGACGTGCTTCGCCGGAACCATAGCGCATCTTGCCATCATCCAGCGTCTCCGAATCAAAGAAATTCTCTGCGCCAACCAAGGTACCCCCAGGAGAGTCAATTCCGCCATCCGCAACTGGCTGCACTGACAATCCACTTCTGATTACCCCCTTCTTTGACGGAATGGTTGCGGCATTCTTAGCCTTCTTCTGGCCGAATAACAGATTGTGATAGGCCATGGATATCTTCTTGGCATCGCCTTCGGCACAGACATGTCCATCTTCCAGGATCATTGCACGATCGCACAGCGTGGTAATGGTATTAGTATCGTGAGATACCAATAGCACAGTCGTGGACTTGGCGCGTAATTGTTGCATCCTTGAAAAGCACTTTTGCTGGAAACGCGCGTCGCCCACCGATAAAGCCTCATCCACAATGAGAATATCCGGATCCACGCTGATCGCTACACTGAACGTCAGGCGCGCACGCATGCCGGTGGAATAGGTCTTGAACGGCTGATCTATGACCTCATGCAGTTCGCTGAACTCGATAATGGATTCCAGCTTGGATTCCACTTCCCGCTTACTCATCCCAAGACACATGCCGCCCATGTAGATATTTTCGCGGCCGGTGTAATCAGGATGAAAGCCGGTGCCGAGTTCAAGAATCGCCGTGATACGGCCGCGCACATCGAGATCGCCTGAGGTGCGCTCCAAAGTTCCGGCGATGAGCTTGAGCAGCGTGCTCTTGCCCGCCCCATTCCGGCCCAATACTCCGACGATCTCACCACGCCGTACCTCCAGATTCACACCGTCGAGCGCCACGCGCTTTATGTGCCTGGACCGCCCGGTTATGGATTCCTTGATTGCATCGATGGGATTCTTATAAATGCGATAAACCTTGCCGAGGTTGCGCGTAAGAATGGCAATAGACGCGTCATTCACAGAGCATCTCCAAACGAAGTGCGCGCGCTCTCAAACACCCAGCAGCCGAGCGTTAGTATCCCGAAACTGCAGAGCGGAAAGACGACCCAGGCTACGGCATGGGGTGCGGCCGGATGGAATAGCGCATCCTGCCAACACCAGGTGAGGTAGCTGAAAGGGTTGAAATAGAACAGGGTATGCAGATACCTGATCGGGACAAACGGGTTAAAAAGTATGGGTTGCGCAAACAGATTCACGCTGGTGAATATCTGCACAAACTCCTTCATGTCTTTTATAAACACCGCTCCCGCCGATAACAGGAACGCCACGCCCGCCATCGCGGCCAACTGGCAGATAATCAGCCAGGGAATGCTCAGTGCCCACCAGGAAAGATCATGATGCCAAGCGGAGTATCCGATGGCAAAGACCAGAGCCACCGAATAGGGTAAGGCGCTTGCAACCGCTGTTTTTATCGGAAGAACCTCAATCGGAAACACAATCTGCTGCACGAGGTTTGCCTGTTGCACAAGAATACCGGGCGCGCGAAACAGCAGGTTCTGGAACGCCAGCCAAGGCACGATACCGGCAATAATACAGGCAGAATAATCCTGCACGATGGATGCCTGATGCCCAAAGCGTGCGGGGTACACGTATCCGAAGAGTACGGTGTACATGATCATGAGGAACAGTGGCTGCCCAAACGCCCATAAGGCGCCGATGGTCTGGCCCATATGCTCATCGCGCAATTGGCGGCGCGTCATCTCCGCAATCAGCTCGCGGCGTGTCCAGAGCATGCGCACAAAGTTTGCGATCTTCCTTACCATGAAACCCCCGGATTGGCGTCAAGCCATGCCTGCAATATCAAAACATTCCATAAAGGATAAGCCCAGTTAGCACCCTCCAAGTGGGATTTCCAGCGTTCGCGGATGGGTGCGGGCGTCACCAGGCCCTGTGATGTCAAACGCTTTTCATCGAGCAAGTTCTCGGCCCAATCGCGCAGGGGCCCCCGCAGCCAGTGGTCAATCGGCACCCCGAAACCCATCTTGGGGCGTTCGATCATCTGGCGCGGCACGCGTTTATATAGAGATTGGCGCAAAATCCACTTAGTCTCGCCATTTCTGAACTTCATGCGCTGCGGCAGATGCCACGCCTGTTCGAATACCCGATGATCCAGCAACGGGGCTCGGGTTTCCAGTGAGACGCTCATGCTGGCACGATCAACCTTGACCAGGATGTCGTCGGGCAGATAGGTAACCGAGTCATAGAACTGCATGCGATCCAGCAGATTCGGAATCCCGCGGGCCACAGTCTTATCCCACAGAATACCCTTGGTTTCACTGGCTTGTAGCACTATCGCACCCGGCTCCGGCCAGTGGCTGAGCATCTGCCGGTACATGGCATCCGGATCACGTTGAAGTACGGCCCTGGCAGCTTCGTGCAATTTGACTCCGCGCTGCGTTGAGTGTTTGCGCCCCGGAACCCGTACCAAGCATGTATTCAGGATACCCGGCGGCACCCGCAACAATGCTCTGGCGAGGATACGGCGTATCGGTGACGGCGCCGCATCCATCTTGCCCCACAGGTTCAGTCCGGTCTGATAGCGTCCATAGCCCGCGAATACCTCGTCTCCGCCATCGCCGGACAGCACCACGGTCACATACTTGCGGGTCAGTTCGCACACCAATATGGTGGGTATCTGCGAGGAGTCCCCAAACGGTTCGTCGTACCAGTAGGGCAGCTTGGGGATGATTTCCAAAGCGTGCCCCGGCTCCACATAAAGCTCGGTGTGATGGGTGCGCAGATGCTGCGCGATCTGCTTCGCATACGGTGCTTCGTTGTATTCGCTTTCCTGGAAACCGATGGAGAAGGTATTGATGGGCTGGCTGTTTTGCTCGGCCATGAGCGCGGTCACCAGCGAGGAATCCACGCCGCCGGACAGCAGGCTGCCGAGCGGTACGTCCGAAACCATGCGCCGTTTCACCGCATCACGCAGCAAGGCGTCAAATTCTTCGAGCAATTGCTGTTCATCGCCCTGGGCCGGATTGTGAATGCCAGATTCCACAATGGCCCGGGCATCCCAGTATTTGCTGATCTTAGGATATCCATCCTGACCTATGCGCAACAGGCAGCCGGGTTCGAGTTTCTGCACCCCTTCATAGATGGTGTGCGGCGCCGGGATGTAATCGTGCCGCATGTAAGAAGATAGCGCGTTGCGGTCGAGCCTGGGGGTCCAGCCATCCACGGCCCGCAACGCCTTCAACTCGGAACCGAACAGTAAACGACCGCCGAGAATGCCCCAGTAGAGCGGCTTCTTACCCAGGCGATCTCTGACCAGATACAGCTCGCGTTCTTTTCTGTCGAACAGCGCAAACGCGAACATGCCGATGAAGCGGGTGACGGATCGCTCCACGCCCCATTCTGCGCAGGCTTCCAGCATGGCCTCGGTGTCGGAATGGCCTTTGAGAGTGCGGCCGGTGCCCTTGAGATCGCTGCTGAGTTCGGCGTTGGAATAGACCTCGCCGTTGTACACGATCACGCAGCGGCCGCATGCAGAGATCATGGGCTGATCGCCCAACGGAGACAGTTCGCGTATCGCCAGGCGGGTATGGCCCAAGCCTATCCCGGCTTCGGCATCAATCCAGACAGCAGTGGAATCAGGGCCGCGATGCCGCAACGTCGCGTCCATGGCTTCGACCAGGCCGCGCAGCTCGGCGCTGTCATACTTCCGACCAAAGGTGTATATACCGGCGATGCCGCACATATCAGGCTAGCCTATTCGTTGCACTGATAATGACATTCATAAGCGGAATGCCCACATGCCCAACCTCATCGCGGCGGAGCCCGGCGCTCCTACCAAAATAATTTCTTGTAGGAGCGATCCTCCGGGTCGCGATTCCAATTCCAAAATAATCGCGGCGAAGGCCATTGCTCCTACACAGATTCCTGTAGGAGCGATCCTCCGGGTCGCGATTCCAAAAGCTTAAACCATCGCGGCGGTTACCACCGCTCCTACAAGAAAAATCATCGCCGTTCCTACCAAAATAATTTCTTGTGGGAGCGATCCTCCGGGTCGCGATTCCAAAAGCTCAAACCATCGCGGCGGATACCACCGCTCCTACGAAAAAAACCATCGCCGTTCCTACCAAAATAATTTCTTGTGGGAGCGATCCTCCGGGTCGCGATTCCAAAAGCTCAAACCATCGCGGCGGATACCACCGCTCCTACAAGAAAAATCATCGCCGTTCCTACAAAAACAGCGCTATTCAAGGAAGCCGGCGGCGCTGATGAGCTGCACGATTTTATCCGCCTCCTCATCAATGCTACTACCGATGGTATCGAGCACCAGTTCGGGTTTTTCCGGCGCCTCGTAAGGATCGCTGATACCGGTGAACTCCTTGAGGATCCCGGCCCGGGCCTTGGCATACAGGCCCTTGCGGTCGCGTTGCTCGCAGATCTCGATGGCGGTGGAAACATGGATTTCGAAGAATCCGCCCACGGGTTCGATCATGTGGCGCACATCCCGGCGGGTGGCGGCGTAGGGCGCGATGGGCGCGCAGATGGCCACGCCGCCGTTTTTGGTGATCTCGCTGGCCACGTAGCCGATGCGGCGGATGTTGATGTCGCGATGCTCCTTGGAGAAGCCCAGCTCGCTGGACAGGTGTTTGCGCACCAGATCCCCGTCCAGCATCGTTACCGGGCGACCGCCGATTTCCAGCAGTTTGACCATGAGCGCGTTGGCGATGGTGGACTTCCCGGAGCCGGAGAGTCCGGTGAAGAACACCGTGAAGCCTTGTTGGTGACGCGGCGGATGGGTCTTGCGCAGTTCGGCCACCACTTCGGGATAGGAAAACCACTCGGGAATTTCCCGGCCCTTCTGCAAGCGATCCCGCAAATCGGTGCCGGAGATGTTCATGACGGTTTCGCCGGGCTTGATCTCGTCCTCCGGCGCGTATCCGCCCCGCTGCTTCACATAGACCATCATGTTGAACGGCAGCATCTGGATGCCGATTTCGTCCTGGTGTTTTTTCAAGAGCTGCTGGGCATCGTAGGGGCCGTAAAAGGGTTTGCCCCGGCTGTCATTGCCCGGGCCGGCATGGTCGCGGCCCACGATGAAGTGCGTGCAGCCGTGATTCTTGCGGATGATGGCGTGCCAGACGGCTTCCCGCGGCCCGCCCATGCGCATGGCCAGCGGCAGCAGCGCCAGCATCGCCGAATGGTCCGGATAGCGCTTGATGAGATGTTCATAGCAACGCACCCGGGTGTAGTGGTCAATGTCGCCGGGCTTGGTCATGCCCACGCTGGGATTGAGCAGCAGTTTGGCGCCCACCTGTTTGGCGGCACGGTGGGTGAGCTCAAGATGCGCCCGGTGCATGGGATTGCGGGTCTGGAAAGCCACGATTTTGTCCCAGCCGCGTTGCCTGAACTGTTCGCGTACCTCCAAGGGCGTGAGCCGCAGTTGGCGGAAATCATAATGGGTGGGCGGTTCGAGGCCTTCGATACGTCCACCTATATATACCGGGTGCGAGGTGCGCAGCAGATAGGCAACACCTGGATGCAGTTCGTCTTCCGTGCCGAACACGTCCCGCGCTTCGCGTTTCAGGTCCGGCTCCCAGAAATCTTCCACCGTGAGCAGCGCCAGGGGCACGCCCTCCGCATCCCGCAGCGCGATCTGGGTCCCGGCTTTCAGTTTGGCGGCGAATTCCCGTGTGACGTCCAGGGTCACGGGTATGGGCCAGAGCTGTCCGTCCGCCAGACGCATCCCGCTGACGACGCGCTCGTAGTCGGCGCGCCGCAGGAAGCCGGTGAGTGGAGCAAAACCCCCACTCAGCAGGAGTTCCAGGTCGCAGAGCTGACGCGGGGTCAGATCCCATGACACGTAATGGACGGCATCCTGTTTGAGCCGTATAGATGCTTCGTCACTGACGTAGAGGCTCTTCAGGATTCCATCCTCATGTGGCTTATCAGATGTGTTCATGTGCTGTGTAATTCCAGAAAAATTCTTGTCCTTTCAGAGGCCCCGGAACGCTCCCGCCACACTCCGGTCAACATCAAAATGACATAAGATATAAAACGTATGCGGCGGGGTACTCCCCTACCTAAGGGGGTTCTCAAGAACTCAACATATACATAGATAGCCCTGCAGGGACGGCATTTTGCGGATGTAAGTGGGGCTATCGGCAAGTAAAATACGTTGACAGCGTGCGTTATCCCCCATTTTCCCAGGGTTGCCTTCAATTTCTTGCTCAGCCTGGGCTGTGAATTTTACACGGGAGACCCTTTGAATACACCCGTTTTCAGCGTCATTACCTGCGGAATTTAGCCGTGCTCAATCCCATTGCCGTCATGGCTTTTAGGTGCCGATTCCTTGGGCGCCTTCCTGCCAGCAGTCGCCCGCTCGGCCCGCTTCGCAATCTGCAGGCGAGAACCAATCTGCGCATTGTGGATTTCTGGAAATTCTGGTGCGAGGCGGACTGGCTCCGAGCCCCGGATAAACGATGCAGGCCCGTTACTGGGAACGGCTAACCACACCTGCACTCTGGTTCTATGGCCCATGCAAAAGGTTGATTAGCGTGGCTGCTGCTGTATATCGTCAGCTACCCCACAATCCGGAAAGTTACAATTGAGGTTGCCTGATTATGTCGACAGATAACCACCATCTACATGAAGCTCAGACATCGAGCCCTTGTCAAATCGCGCGTCTTAGAACAGAAGCGCCGATCATCATCATCGGTAACGGTGGCTCCGGCTCATCATTGCTGGACCGTATCCTAAACGCCCACCCTGATATCAGCATGCAAGGAGAAATGAAGTTTCTGATTGCCAGGGCCTGGATTGCATTCTGGGCGGCCGATGCTAACACTGCATTGCGGAATATAAAACAACACTTTTTGGCGGATCCAGGTCTGGAAACACGCATCATGGAATCACCGGCGAGGCATCAGGAATTCCTGCGTAAGCTGGAAGAAGACGAATTCCAGCGGACCGGTGCGATTCTGTGTGAAGCAGTTGCCAAGTGGTTCTGCCTCGATGACCAATCCACACGCTACTGGGGATTCAAGGAGATTGCAAACGGTGCGGAAGCCCGCTATGACTGGAAGATATACGATCATGTTTTTCCCCAAGCCTACTGGGTACATGTCATCCGGCACCCTTTGACCTATATGTACGCCGCTGCCCGTCTGAACAATCAATCGCTTTCCGTCACAACTGTCCCTCACCTCTTGAAAGACTGGCTCGCTGTAGTAAAAAAGAGCCAGGAGCGCGTCGCCACGGGGCGTTACTTTGAAATCAAATATGAGGATTTAATCAAAGCGCCCAAACTCACACTTTCACCGCTGCTCGATCAGATCGGGGTTGGCTGGCACGAGGAATGCCGCACCCCATTGGCTCGCCAATGGGGTGCGGCATCTGAACGATATCCATTGCCATCGGAAATCCTGAAACAGCTATTCAAGGCAGATGACCGTTGGGGTGCGGTGTTCAAACGGCTTCCATTATCAATGAAAATGCGGCAGCGGATATTCAAATTAGATGAATTGAGAGAGATTATAAACGAGCTTGGTTACCAGCAGGAACCGGCTGAATCGGATCTGCCGCTGGAGCCAAAATTTTCACCGGCACATCTTGAAGCGGCTAACGCGGGACGACAGAAGCTTTCTGGCGCTATCCTTCGCGAGGAGGATCAATGCTGGGTATTTGATCTCTCTCATACGGCGATCACCAATGAACTTGCGGCTGTTGCCGACGATGTTGAGTATTGGCGACGCTCTCCACTGCGCCTCTTTGAGAATGACAAATTGCTCGGCCCCGCACATGCGTTGCACCTTCGCATCAGGGCCTCGGGTAATGGCTCATACTCGCACTGGCAAAACCGGCTGTTGTTTTCGACTTCCGACAACACCAACCCCAACACCAACGGGCGTGTGTACAGTTTCGATCTGAAGGGTTAGTTGCACCGTCATGGTTCCGGTGGGAGCGGTGGTCCCCACCGCGATAGGTTTGGGGTAGGAGCGGCGATGACCGCCAGGAGTGAGTCGCGATAGCAGCGAACGGACATACCAGGAGGGCGGACTACAAGCCCCAATTGAAAGGCGGAAATGCAGCAATCCAGGAGCGTAAATCTGCCTCGCCACGATGGATTTCCAGAAATCGCGGCCGAATATCACCGCTCCACAATCGAGATCTCCACTCTCAAAGAATAACCGGGAGCCCCAATCATTTCCCAGCCGTTAAGTTCTAGACGTTAAGTTAACGTGTTGAACCCACTTGCTCCAGAGGCCGGCTAGCAGTCCTCCCGGCAACCCGGCGCAAGCGCTGTTCCAGCGGGGCTATTTTTACCCATTCCGGACAAAACACTGAAATTAGTTATAATTGCGTATTCCGGTGAATACCGCCGCTAATTCCAGTGGGAAAACCGCTAGTGATTCCGGTCGAATCCCGCCGCTACGACCGGCGCTATTCCGATGCGACTGCGCCAGTCAGGGGGCGCGTTTGGCCAGTAACTCGGCCATCCGAGTCTGCCAGCCGCTGCCACTCGCCTTCCAGAACTTCAGGACCTGTGGCGCCAGCCGCAAACTGATAGCGACCTTCGGATCGGGCAGGGGCGGACGCCCTACACGTTTGCCGCCACGCTTGAGCACGGCACGCGCCAGCATCTCGTCGGTCAGTACAGGAAGTTCCCGGTCACGCCGGCGTGAAGTACGGCGCGTAGCGGCGGATTTCGCGCGCATTGCATTTCCTCATCGAGAAGACGTGGCGAACCGCGCCACGCGGGGTATATCCGATCATCACCATCCGGCCGCGAAGGAAGCCCACGCACAGGATCCGGGTCTCGCCGTAATCCCGGCGCCGATCCTCAACCTCCAGCGTCAGGCCCGCGAACACCAGAGCGGCATCTTCAAAGTCCAAGCCGCGCGTGGTGAGCGTACGGGTGCGCTTGGCCGTATCGTAGGTGAGGCGCATGATGGAAAGTATAATATTTGTATATACAATAATGCAAGCGCCCCGCGTGGCGCTTTTGGAGCTCATGGGTGGCGGTTTTCCCACCGGAACAGGTGGCGCTTTTGTCACCGTAAACGGTGGCGGAATTCGCCCCTGATACACACAGGAATCGCGATGGAGACCATCGCTCCCACAAAATCTTGCTGCTTCCTGTAGGAGCGGCGACATTCGCCGCGATGAATTGTAGCCCGAAGAATGTGTGCCAGGTACTCGGGTAAGCGCGGTAAACCGCGACTCATACCGGCAAAGCTTCCGTGAGAACACCCAGGCCGCTGGCCTCCGTATCCTCGCCACTGGCGGCGGACCCAAACACCCGCGCATTCCGTGCGTGGTAGGCAGCCACGATGGATTTCCAGAAATCGCGGCCGAATATCACCGCTCCACAATCGAGATCTCCACTCTCAAAGAATAACCGGGAGCCCCCCGATCATTTCACCCCCTCCGCTTTTGCACCGCCTGGTTTCAGCAGCGCCATGAACAAGGCAATATAGATCACGTACCAACTTATGTTCATGGAATGGATGAAGACGGTGTCAGTCAAACCGAAAATGGCGAACCCGCATACCAGCAAGAGACCGGCCAGCCCCACGGCATGGGACGTGTCCTCGTGACTTTTCACGGCACGCAGGAAATAAGCGGCCGGAACCAGGAACAGCGCCAGCAAGGCCACGAGGCCCACTACTCCGCGGCTCGACAGGGCATCGAAATAATCACTGTGGGGATGATCAAATCGCGCGGCCGGAGGAGCGATAAAACCGCGTCGCGCCATCTGCTGCGCGTCCTCATAAAATGCTCCGGTGCCGATTCCCAACACAGGATGTTTTAGAAACATGTGCCAGGCGGCCCGCCACATTTCAAAGCGCTTTCCAACGGAAGTATTCATAAGTGAATAGCGGTATTCACCAAAGTAACCTTCCACGGGTACCAACCAAAGTGTTTGTGCTGGAGCAACAACAACATCAACAGTGTTTCCACTTCTGGGTCCACTATGGAGAACAATCTCTCGATAATCATCCGAGTTAATGTATATTTTCTTTGAATTGCTTCCAGATAAGGATACAGTTCCAATTCCACATACAAGCAAGCGCGTACTTTGCAATGCTGTTTCTCTGTAAACCGATCTAGGAAGAGTGATCCATCCATATGACCTTCTTGTGGCAGTAATCTGTAAAGCGTAACCGTCGTGACAAACAACCGACAGCTGCCGCGTTGTACTTAATTTTGGATCTCTGACAACGTTGACGTTCACATTAGTCCCTCTGCCAGTAAACACAAGCCAGCTTTCAAGAAACTGACGCTGATCATCACAGAACGGCACATCCCGGACATTTTGTGTGCGATCCGAGGGCAGGGAGTGCAACGCGGTCTGGTAAAGGGAGATTTGTCCGGTAATCTCCGCTAGACGATGGCGCACATCCGTTCTGGAAACCGCAAAGGTTCCCGCAAACAGCACCAACAGGGAAACCACGATCAGCGCCAGATAGCGCTTGTGGGTCACCCGGCCGAGCAGCCCGAACAGCAGCGGCAGCAACAACACGAGCGCCACCCACGCGCCCCGGGCGCCCGAAAAGATCACAGCCGTGAGCCCCAAAAACAAACACAGGAGAAACGCCGCTATGAGCCACCATTTCCGGGCCGATACCACCAGCCCGTAGGCCGCCGCCAGGGTAAGCACGATACAGGCAGTGAGATCACCGAACATGATCGGCAGGTCCGTCTCCGCCTGGGCGCGGTACACGGCCGGCGCATGCAGGAATTCCACCAGGGCATAGGCGCCCGTCAACAGCCCGCCGAGGGCAAGCCCAATGAACACGGCTTTGGCCGGCGGCGGATAGCGGCGGAACAGTACCAGCACCGGTACGATCAGCAGGAATCGCAGGTCCCGGCCGAGGAAGCGGAAGCCGTCATAGGTCGCCTGGCCGAATTCGTAGGACAGCACAGCCACCGCAAAAAAGGCGAAAAAGGCCAGCGCCACATATCCATCTTCCCGCTGGAGGGTGCGGGCAAAACCCTCCCGGAATCCCACCCAGAACCCGAGTAAGGCAAGCAGGCCGAGGCCGATGCTGTCGCCCCGATTCACCAGCAGGCAGACGGAAGGGAACGCCAGCACCAGGGCGATGACCGCATAGCGCAACCGTCCGGATGCCGCCGAAGCACTGGGGGAACTACCCGAGAACACGATTATTTTCCACGACGCGCTAATTGCATCATTTATGCGGTAAATTCATGTAGCGGATGTCATCACTCAACCAGAGCGGGTATCAAAATAGTCCTGAAATAAACTACCCAGCCGTAAGGGAGCGGGATATCACATCGGGATGGTACGCCACAAGTGGCGGGGAATTGAACCCCAATTGATAAAAACACTTACCTGGCTATCCCAGCTGCCTGCGTTGCCACTGGTTTCGCCCCGGGGTACCTAATAAAACCGGATGTCACAGAAAAAGAAAGGGTGTCAACGAATAACTACTTCACAAGCCTGAGCCCGCGTCGAATGTGGCGATGCTGTCGTTCTTCCATGGAAATAGCGGGATGGAACTCGGGCACGAGGGATTTCAGCACAATTATGGCCTGGTCGTGATCATACGATCTCACGACCTGATTGAGGTGCTCCAATCCATCCATGAGACTGCCGCTATCAACCGTGCAACAGCCTGCCAACAGGAGTTTGGGATGCAGCGTATGGTGCAATTTTTCCTGCTCGTAAAAAAGCTCCTCATGCAGTTTTTCACCCGGACGCAAGCCCGTATAAACAATCTGAATATCACGGTCCGGTTGCAAACCTGAAAGCCGGATCATTTTATCGGCAAGGTCCCGGATACACACCGGCTCACCCATATCCAGTACAAATATCTCGTCGCCCTTGCCGATGGCGCCGGCCTGCAGGATCAGACTCGCGGCCTCGGGAATGGTCATGAAATAGCGTGTGACCTCGGGGTGTGTGACCGTCACCGGGCCGCCCGCCGCGATCTGCCGCTCGAACAGCGGCACCACCGAACCGGCGGAGCCCAGCACATTGCCGAAGCGGGTGGTCAGGAAGTGTGTGGCGCCCGATTCATTCAGGGTCTGGCAATAAAGCTCCGCGACCCGCTTGGTAGCGCCCATGACGTTGGTAGGGTTCACGGTCTTGTCGGTCGAGATCAAAACAAATGTCCCCACAGCATGACGTTTCGCGGCATCCGCCACGACCTGCGTGCCGAACACGTTATTGCAGATACCCTGAATGATGTTGTCTTCCATAATCGGCACATGCTTGTAAGCCGCGGCATGAAACACCACCTCCGGCCGGCATTGATGAAACACATTGTCCATGAACTGCTCGTTCTGCACATCGCCAAGCATGCTGTTAAAAATCAATGCCGGATAGCCAGTGCTCAACTCCTGGTCAATGCGATACAGGTTGTATTCACTGTTATCCAACACTGTCAGCGTTCCCGGCTTATGCCGGCTGATCTGCCGGCATAACTCGGAACCAATGGAGCCGCCGCCGCCCGTGATCAGCACGCGTTTGCCTTGCAGAAACTTGGCAACGTATCCGGGATCAAGTTCCACGGGATCCCTGCCCAATAGGTCTTCCACCGTCACAGGACGCAACCGGGAGATTTCGATACGGCCGCCCGCCAGCTCGGTGAGCGATGGCAGGGTGCGGCACTTGACACCCCCTTCGGCACACATCTGGACCACTCGATCCAAGTCCTTGCGTGACGCTGACGGCATGGTGATCAACACCGCCTCGATGGCGAACTCTTCGAGAAGCCTGGGTATGTCGTTCACGCTGCCACGAACCCGTACACCGCGAACCTCCTGGCCCTGTTTGTGGAGATCGTCGTCAATAAACGCCACCGGAACAAATTCGGCATGGCGTTCCAGATCGCGGACCAGCATTTCCCCTGCGCGTCCGGCGCCCACCAACAGTACGCGGGTTTTATTCTCAAAATCCAGTTTGAAATTGTGATCCTTGAAAGCACGATATGCCACTCGTGCGGTACTCAATATCCCAATCAAAAGCAGTGGATACAGCACCAGCACGGAACGTGGAATGGTCTGGAGCCGTCCGATCATGAAACACATCACTGTGGTGGCAATGGCCCCCATCAGAATGGCCTTGAACAACCGCAGCAGGTCGGGGATGGATGCAAATCGCCATACCCCTCGGTAGCAGCCGAAGATCCAGAATGAGATGGCATTCACAACGATCGCCACCGAGACCAGTTCCACAATCCCCGGCAGCATGGCCTTCGGGATCAGGCCAAGGTTCAGGCGCAGCCAGTAGGCGGCCAGTATGACGATTGGCACCCAGCCAATATCATGCGTGAAAATAAGAACCCGCTTGAACATTCCCTTTGATTTTAATTTCATCCCCATCTCCCTGATCTGGAAAATCGCCTGAAGACATCAGCGTAGTAACGCGTAAGAGGTATATATAGTTTACCTTCTTTAAGAATCTCGCATAAGCCCAGGATAAAACCAGGTATTTCGTGCGGATTTACCCCGCAGCCGCGAAGACTCCGGCCTTGGTCGCAAGCCAGGTTCAGCCTGATTTACCCGGGCGTGACGCCGATACCTATAAACGGATACACGCTTACTTGGAGCGGAAGGGTTCAGCCTGATTCCCCCGGCCATGACGCCGATACGGCCCGTTCCGGGTCCTCGCGGACCGCGAGCAGGCCGGGCCGGTGACACCCGGCACCGGTTCCGGCACGCGCTGCCGCTCCGGGGCATAAGCCCATTCATCCCTCGGGATCCAACATCGGGTTACTTCACCAGGCTGGTCCGCCAAATGCGATCAACGGACCATGCCAGCGCGATATAAATAGCTGCCCACACGAGCAAGACACTCCATTGCGCCAGCTCTTTGGAACAGTGCACCGCAGCCAAGGCGCTGCCTGCTGCTGCCAGCATCACCAGGTATTCGCAGAGCACGACGCGGCGATGCCCCCACCCGACTTGCACCAGTCGCTGATAATAGTGCGACCGGTGCGCCTGCCATACTTTCTCTCCTGCCAGCAGGCGTCTCACAAGTGTGATGGTCGCATCCACGATAAAAGGCGAAAAGATCAGCACCGTTGCCCAGAGCGGGGCGATGTTTTCTCTGTCTGCCCAGATTCCCAGAACCCCTATCAAATAGCCCAAGGTGGAAGATCCCACATCTCCCATGAAGATTCGAGCCGGTGGAAAATTAAATACAAGGAATCCTGCCGATGCTGCGGCAATTGAAAAGCAGATTCCCGCGTAACCGATGTCCCCGGCATGCAATCCCAAGCAGCCCAAGACCGAAAATCCTACCACCGCCATGCCGCCCGCTAAACCATCCATACCATCCATGAAGTTATAAAGGTTCGTCATCCAAATTATGAAAAGCAAGGTGAAAACTACCGCAAATATATATGGCAGCGGGTACGCTATTCCAGGCAGATGGACAAGTGAGATGTTTATACCCGCACCGATCGCAGTTGCAGCAGCCAGTACCTGTGCAGACAGTCTAAACAGCGGTGCAAGCTTATAAATATCGTCTAGAAAAGAAACGATGCTTACCAACAGCACTGTTCCACATCCAATTGCCAGCGGCAATTGCAAGGAATTTCTTACTAATAAATATGAAATTCCAATTATCGATGCCGCCACTATGACAACACCGCCGGTTCGCGGGACCTGCCCCACATGCAGGGACCGCTCATTTGGCGCGTCCAACACCCGGAATGGCATAAAACGCGAACTGAACCACGCCGTCCCGGCAAAAGCCAGTATAAAGACGGCTATCGCAACCTGCACCGGTTCGCCAAAAACCACATCCAATGTATGATTAGCAAAGCTCATTTTCTACGCATCTTAACAGTGCCCCATACTCCAAAGTATGCATAAACCGCCTGAATCAGCAGGTAATCGTGACTAGTCGTCGCTATCCAGCCTCTGCGGCCACGAACACGGGCAAAAGGGAAAACCAGAGTTTCAGTCCAGAACTCATGGTCTTATTGTCTCGCGGTATGCATTCACGGTACGGGCAAGGCCTTCATCCAAACTCATGGGTGGTTTCCATCGAAGCAATCCACAGGTATAACCAATATCCAGCTGCAACGAATCCACCAGCTTGTCTATAGCATCGCGCTGCCCTGACACTGACCCAATGATTTTCAGCAGCGCAACCGGAACCCGTATGAGCCTGGCCGGCCTTTGCAGCAAAACTCCAAGTCTGGAGATCAAATCCGGCGTCGAAATGTCATCCCCATCCGAAACCAGGAGCACCTGTCTGCCATTCAATGGGCGTTTAACACAGGTCTCGATCAAATCACATAAGTTCCACACGCTCACCAGGCTTTTCTTGTTGTGCAAGGATGCAAACGGTAATGGAACCCCTGAATTAACAAGAGACAAAAGCCTTATAAAATTACCTTTGCGAGACAATCCATAAACCAGCGGCGGCCGGATAATTGCAAGTTCCATACCTGATTCCGCCGCAGTCCTTTGCAACGCGAGCTCGGCGTGATATTTTGACTCTGCGTACGGCCCCATCGGCCTGATTGGTTGCATCACATTAAACGGGATTGCACCGGAGGATTTACCCATCACCCCAATAGTGCTCAGGAATATCATTCGTGAAACACCGGCCGTAACGCAGCTGGCTGCCAGATTATTCGTAGCCTCATAATTCACATCGAAATAATGTGCCGATGGCGTAAATTTATTCATATGAACTGCAGCGGCGAGATGAATAACGACATCTACGCCCTTGACGATCGGATCCCAAAACGTCTGTTTCGACAACGTCCCACTTTCTCGAAATTCGATATCATCAAGCAGGTCATATTCTTTTATTGATTCGCAGGACCTGACCGCACCAACTACTGAATACCCCGCCTCCAAGAGACATCGAGTCAAATGTCTCCCAATAAACCCATTTGTGCCTGTTATGAGAATCCGTTTTGGCATAATCAGTTAACCATCGTTCGAATTTTACGTATCCGACCCAAGCAGCCGATGATTCATCAGTTCCAAGTATGTCGCTATGGATAATCAGAATGCCGGTATTCTTTTGAGCAGCGCTCTCACCACGTAATTAACCATACACCAGCACGCCATTCCAACGTTCAACTTCTCAATTCTGCGGTATATGAACCAGATCCAAACAAGGGTTCGCGTTTTTTTGGAGGACACCGATCCATCCACGACCCGGTAGCGCGCCAAGTCTGTGTCAAGGAAATTAACCACCAACCCACGTCTCAGCAACTCGAGCCAGAATGCATAATCTTCATGACCTATGTCCTTGAAACGCGTCCCTTTTATAACCTCTCTGCGAATCATGGTAGTTAAATTAGCAATACAGGTGTTCTTCAGAAGAACATGATATGTAACCACCTCACATGCCTTTATTAGCTTGCCAACGCGCTGACTGTCGGCGCTCATCCTTCTATAAGCAGTGCAGCTTATATCAGCCTTTATCGCCTGCATGAAGTTTACTTGGCGGGCAAGCTTATCCGGCAGCCATACGTCATCACTGTCCAACAATGCCACATATTCTCCTGCGGCTTCTGCAATGCCAACATTTCGCGCTGCCGCCGGGCCCTGATTTTCACTCTGCCGTAAGAGTTTCACCCTGGAGTCAGGATTAACATATTCGCTCACAATCCGTGGTGTGGCATCCTGTGAACAATCATCGATTACGAGCAGCTCCCAATGTGGATAGGTCTGGCTCAAGACCGACTCTATGCTCTCGCGAATAAAGGCCTGAGCGTTATACGCCGGCATGATCACTGACACCAAGGGCATCTGCTTATTAACGTGAGCCGCGCGCATCGGCATGGTGAGTTATCACCCGTCCTGCAGAATTTGATGGTAAAGGTCCAATAATGCCCGCTGCTGGGAACTCCAGTTGTACTCGCGTTCCACAGCCAACCTGCCCTTTTCACCCATCGCCTGGGCCTCATCGGGATGGGTAACCACCCAGTCAATCGCAGCTGCCACAGCCTTATTATCTGTCACATCCACCAGAATCCCGCAGCCAATATCCTCAATCAATTTTCTCCACAAGGGGAAATCGGATGCGATAACGGGAACCCCAGCCGCCATGTACTCGAACAATTTGTTCGGCAGAGAGTCCAGGTGATTCGACAGTCTCTGAAATAAAATCAATCCAGCACGCACCATGGCAAGTTCTTGGGCATATTGGGCTCGGGAGAGCCAGCCTTTGAACTCAACCCGGTTCCAGCCGGGGGTGGCTTGGCACCGCTGCTGCAGCTCGGGCGGATTGAATCGCCCCCCGAGAACCAGCGTGATTCCAAAGTGTGTATCGGACAACGCATCGAG
>DAHVFI010000243.1 GCA_027317045.1 Gammaproteobacteria bacterium | reverse complement strand
AACCAGATTGATCTGGCGGCCTGCGAGCATAAGGGCGTGGCGGTATTCAATGCGCCCTTCAGCAATACCCGCTCGGTGGTGGAATTGACGCTGGCGGAAATCATCCTGCTGATGCGCGGCATACCCGAGAAGCTGCGTCTCATGGACCGGGGGGTGTGGGACAAATCAGCCAATGCCGCCAGTGAGGTGCGCGGCAAACGGCTGGGTATCATCGGCTATGGCAACATCGGCATGCAGCTCTCGGTGCTGGCGGAATCGCTGGGCATGGAGGTCTGCTTCTACGATATTGCGGAAAAACTCGCGTTGGGGAGGGCGCGTAAATGCGCCACCTTGGCTGAACTACTGGAAACCTCCGATGCGGTCACGGTTCACGTGGACGGCCGCGCGGAAAACACCAATCTTATCGGCTCGCCCGAATTCGCGCGCATGCGGCCGGGCGCCGTGTTCCTGAACCTGAGCCGCGGACATGTCGTGGACCTGGAAGCCTTATACCAGCAACTGGATTCCGGCCGGCTGCGGGGCGCCGCCGTGGACGTATTCCCGGAAGAACCGCGCACCAACGGCGAGTCTTTCGATCATCCACTGCGGTCCTTGCCCAATGCACTGCTCACGCCGCACATCGGCGGCAGCACTCTCGAAGCCCAGCAGGACATCGGCCGCTTTGTCAGCAGCCGCCTTATTGACTTCATCAATACCGGCAGCACCGAGAACAGCGTCAACTTTCCGGCGCTGCGCCTGCCGCCCCAGGCGGACGCTCACCGCCTGATCCATGTACACGAGAATGTTCCGGGTATCCTGGCGCACATCAATCAGGCGCTGGCCACTCATGGCGCCAACATTCTCGGCCAATATCTCAAGACCCACGAACACCTCGGTTACGTGATCACCGACATCAATCGCAACTATTCCGAAGCGCTGTTGGAGGAAATCCGGCGGATACCGCATACCCTGCGCTTCCGGGTGCTGTATTGAGGTAACCGCCAGCAAAACGGATATGGCTGCGCACGCTGTGTGCGGGCTAATTGCACTGTCTGGTGTAGATTGGGCTTACTGGCTGCGCTGCAAGCGGTCAACACTGCAAAATACGGCTTATTCTTTGGAAGGAGGCGTGTATGTCCGGGGATACCGTTCAGCAGGATGTCTCAGGCGTGCGTTTCCCTCCACCGTTCTATTATTTGATCGGTCTGCTGATCGGTTTCCTTATCCATTGGCGCCTGCCGGTGTACCTGGTCGTACCGCAGCACCGGAGGATAGTGGGCGCTCCCGGCATCCTGATGATGCTGCTGGCCGTGATGCTGTTTGCCTGGGCGATCATCAGCCTGCGCCGTGTTGGCGCCAGCCCCAATCCGCACGTACCCACCGAAGCACTGACCGCCCAGGGTCCGTACCAGTTCACACGCAACCCGATCTATATAGCTTTCGCGCTGGTATGCGCGGGGCTCAGCCTGCTGCTCAATGTGCTGTGGCCGTTGCTGTCGGTACCGGTGGTGCTGGTCATCGTGGACCGTGTCGTAATCCGCAAAGAGGAACGCTATCTGGAAGCGAAGTTCGGCGACGAGTACCGGCAGTACAAAAGCCGCGTGCGGCGCTGGATTTGAATGTCGTTTCGCATGGAAACAACTCGGTTCGATGCCTGCTTTGAACGCCAGACGCTGACGCATCGCCGCCAAACTGTCATGGAAAACAGCTATGCTTAATCTCAGCGTCCACCCGAGGGGAATCAGCCATGTTGCACCGTAAAAGCGTCCGCAAAGTTGGGATGAAGCTCATTGCCGCCGTTGAAGACGCCGGCTTGTTCCTGATCCTCATCGGCACCATCATCGCCATCGGCCAGGAGGTCTGGCGCATGGTGGCAATACATCGGGTGGAGCTGATTGACCTGCTGCTGCTGTTCATCTTCCTGGAAGTTATCACCATGGTGGAAAGCTACTGGCGTCTGGGTAAGTTGCCGGTAAGAATCCCCCTGTATATCGCCATGGTGGCGCTGGCGCGCTACCTGATTCTCGATACCTCGGACGCTCACAACATTCACGCGCTGTTCATTACCGGCGCTATTTTGATCCTGGCAGTTACGGTATTCGTGATCCGCTTCGGTCACCTGAAATTCCCGTATCAGGAACAAGATGGCTCTGCGGATTACTGAAACGACAATCAGCCTTATACCACAATCGAATGGGGATCCCGGATTGTTGCTGAAAACATCTCATGGAACGAAGATTACGCATCACGGCGGAGACCGCCGCTCCCACCGGGAAATGGACTGTTCATTCTTCATGGGTGGGAGCGGTCGTCCCGGCCGCGATTAACCGGCAAGCGGGTTGAAAAGGCCGGGAATCCTTTTCAACAAGCTGCCAGAGGTCGGCCAGCACATCCCAAAGCAAGTAAAGGCCCGCCGGGCAATGCGCTGATCGAATCATTTACTGCCGCTGAAAAAATTCCACCATCTTAGAATGGTTATCTGCTGAGCAAGCAATATTTTGCGCCTGTGACGGTGCCCGGAATTGCGCCACGGTTCGGCGGAAACACTGTGTTGCAGACGCAAAAAATTTTCAGAGCATGACTTTCGCTGCGGACCGGATTTCGTCCTCGCTGACCAGCACCAAATTGGCGGCTACCGCCAGTGGAATATAAGAATCCTTGCCTGTTACTCGCTTTTTGCCAATGCCAGACCCGGCGTGCTCGTCAATGGCCGTGAATATCTCTTCTGAAATGCCGCCGGTCTGCCGGCCCTCGTCCACCACCAGCACCTTGCCGCATTCTTTCGCGTGTCTGGCGATGAGTGCCGCATTCAACGGTTTGAGCCAGCGCAAATCCAGCACGCGGATTTTTTTGCCGGTCTCCGTTTCAAGTTTTTTTGCCGCCCGCAGGGACATGGGCACACCGTTGCCGAAGGTGACGATGAGCAAATCCCTGGCATTCGGGTTATAGATACGGCCTTCGCCCAAGGGAACAGCACGCTCCGGCGCCGGATAGTCGAACAGCCACTGGTTGTCCTTGGGCTCGTGCAAATCCTTGGTCATATAGAGGGCGATGGGTTCCAGATACACCACTACCCGCCCGTCCACTTTCGCAAGCGCCGCACAGGTGCGCAGCATCATGGCGGCGTCATCACCGCGGGAAGGACAGGCCACGACGATGCCGGGGATGTCGCGCAGCGCGGTGAAACTGTTGTCGTTGTGAAAATGGCCGCCGAAGCCTTTCTGATAACCCAGGGCGGCGATGCGCACCACCATCCCATTGGCGTATTGCGCATTGGAGAAGAACTGCAATGACGCGGCCTCGCCGCGAATCTGGTCGCAGGCATTGTGGAAATAGGCCAGGTACTGGATTTCCGGGAACGGCAATAGGCCCATACAGGCTGCGCCCTGGGCCATGCCGAGAATGGTCTGCTCATCCAGCAGCGTGTTGAACACCCGCTGACCCTTGAAGGTTTTGTAGAGACCCGAGGTCACGGTATAGACGCCGCCTTTCTGGGCCACGTCTTCCCCGAATACGGTCATCTCGGGATATTTCGCCATGAGATCGAACAGTGCACGGTTGATTTGGATGGAGAGGTGCCGCGGCGGTTGTTTTTCGGGCAGTGCCGCTTCGCTGCCGAATGCGGCGATGCGGACCTGCCTGGATGGGCTGCGCAAGGCTTCCGCATTCACCCTGTCCGGATGGTACGGGGCCAGCGGCGCCATCACTTGCTCCGCCGTAGTCAGCTTGGGCCGCAGTGCGGCCTTTTTCGAGGCTGTCTGCACGCGCCGGCGCGCGGCTTCGTAAGTGCCCAATAATTCCGCGGGTGTGTAAATGCCGCTTTCCATGGCGATACGTGCGGACACCAGCAGCGGATCACGCGCCTCTGCAGTTTCCAGCTCGTCGCTCGAACGGTATTCGGTTTCGGCATCCGTGCCGGCATGGCCCAGGAGACGCACGAGTTTCAGATGCAGGAACACCGGGCGGCGCCGGCGGCGGCAGTAATCCACCGCTGCCTGTGCTTTCGCCCAGGTATCCAGCACATCGGTGCCGTCGGCAGCGATGTACTCCAGGCCCGCACGGGCATTGTAGTTAGCGGCGATCCAGCCCGCCGGTGACTTCACCGAAATGCCGATGTCGTTGTCCTCGCACACGAACAGTATCGGACACGGCAGCTTCTGAAAGGCCGTCCAGGCAGCGGCATTGATGGCCCCCAGGGCGGTGGCATGATTGGCGCTGGCGTCGCCGAAACTGCACACCACGATGCTGTCCGAGGGGATCGGCAGCTGCGTGTCGATGCGCTGCGCCTGCGCAATCGCAACCGCCGTGCCCACGGCCTTCGGCAAGTGACTGGCGATGGTGCTGGTCTGGGGCGGCACCCATAGGGGCACTGACCCCCACACCTTGTGGCGGCCGCCGGAAATCGGGTCTTCGCTCGAAGCCGCCAGCGACAGAGCGGTGTCGTATACCATGTCGATACTGAGCTGGCGGGCGCGCTCCTGCATGAAGGCGCCGCTGCGGTAATGCAGGAAGGCGATATCGGTATGCCGCGTGACCCGGCCCACGGCAGCATTGCCCTCGTGACCGGAACTGCCGATGGTGTAGAAGCCCTCGTTGCGGGCGCGCATGGCCCGGGCTTCGATATCCTGATGCCGCGACAGCATCTGGGATTCAAATAATTCCTTGAAGTCTCTGACGGTAAGCGTCGAGCCGCTGCGCACGATATCGCGATCGGACAACCGGTGCGCCGGCGTGGCGCTCCAGCGCTGTGCCAACTGGATGAAATTGTTGTCCACGATCTCCACGCGGTTGATGCTGCGGGTGGCGGCGCGGACGAAACCGGTGGTGGATTGCTTCTCGCTCATAAACTCGGAACTGTACTGTGGCTTTGTTTCTTTGTGACTATGCGAGTGAGGCGTTAGGAGTAAGGGGTGAGGGGCAGCAGAAATAAAATCATGATTATTTCTAACTCCTCACACCTGACACCTCACCCTGGCCTCTCCTGCAAGGGGCGAGGGGATAAGGATGGATGCCCTCGTTCAGAACGCATTTACACCCGTCAGCTCCTTGCCGATCACCAACTGATGCACCGTCTCGGTGCCCTCGTAGGTGATGACCGATTCCAGATTGAGCGCGTGGCGGATGGGGCAAAACTCGGTGGTGATACCGGCGCCGCCCAGCAGGTCACGAGCATCGCGGGCGATGTTGATGGCCATGCGCACGTTGTTCCACTTGGCCAGCGACACTTGGCCGGGCTGCATCTCGCCTTTGTCTTTCAAGCGGCCGAGTTGTAATGACAGCAGTTGCGCCAGCGTAATCTGGCGCGCCATTTCCGCGAGACGCAGCTGCACCGCCTGGTTGTGGTTCAGCGGCCGGTTAAAGAGTTCGCGTGTCTGGGTGTAGTCCAGCACTTCCTTCAGGCACGCCTGCGCGGCACCGATGACGCCCCAGCTGATGCCGTAGCGTGCCTGCGTCAGGCAGGACAGTGGTCCCTTCATTCCTTTGACCTTGGGCAACACGTTGGCTTCCGGCACGTGCAGGTTGTTGAAATACAGCGCCGAGGTCACCGATGCCCGCAACGACATCTTGTGATGTACTTCCTGCGCGTCGAAACCCGGCATGCCCTTTTCCACGAGAAAACCGCGGATACCGTCGTCGGCCTGGGCCCACACCAGCGCCACGTCGGCGATGCTGCCGTTGGTGATCCACATCTTGGCGCCGTTCACTACCCAATCACTGCCCTTCTTCTTGGCCACGGTTTTCATGTTGGACGGATCGGAGCCGCCGTGGGGTTCGGTAAGACCGAAGCAGCCGATGGCCTCGCCCTTGGCCATAGCCGGCAGCCAGCGCTGTTTCTGTTCCTCGGAGCCAAAAATGAAAATCGGATACATCACCAGGCTTGACTGCACCGATACGAAGCTGCGCAAACCGGAATCGCCGCGCTCCAGTTCCTGGCAGATGAGCCCGTAGGCAACGCCGTTCAATCCGGCGCAGTCGTAACCCTGGATAGAACTGCCCAACAAGCCCAGGGATGCAATCTCCGGAATCAGCTCTTTCGGGAAGCGCGCTTTATCGAAAGCTTCGCCGATGAGGGGCAGTACCTTCTCGTCCACGAAGCGCGCGGTGCTGGCTTGCGCCAGCTGCTCTTCCTCGGACAGCAAACTGTGGATGTCGTACAGATCAAGGGGATTCAGGGACTTCACGGGATTCTCCGCGCCGCGCGCACCGACACGCACGCGGGCAATGGACGCTATGTTCTGCGAGATTTGCGGCCGGATCCGCGCTCAGGGACGCTTATGATACCCGAAGGCAGCGACTGCTTTAGGGTGCAGCCGCCGCCTTTTCCAGCGCGGCGCGCACTTCCGGCGCATAGTCGAAGGCATCGGAAAAAATGCGCGCGGGATCGGCGCCTTTCAGCAGCAGGGACTGGCGCGCGCCGCGCACCATGGGCGGCGGCCCGGCCAGGTAAATATCGTGACGCGAAAGTTCCCCGTAGTCCCCGAGTACTGCCTCATGCACACGCCCGCGGCGGCCGGTCCATTGATCCCCGGGCTGCGGTTCGGAAAGCACCGGCACAAAGCGGAAATCCGCCTGTTCCCTGGCCCACTGTTCCGCTTGCGACTGTTCGTACAAATCGGCCTTGCTGCGTGCGCCCCAGTACAGGGTGATGGGACTCTTAATCTGATTTTCAAAAAGATGGCGCAGCATGGCCTTGTAGGGTGCATAGCCGGTGCCGCCGGCGACCATCAACAGGGGGCGTGCCGAATTTTCCTGCAGGAAAAAACTGCCCAGCGGTCCCTGGATTTCCAGCAGCGCGCCCGGCTGCATGCGACTGAACACCTCGTCTGAAAAGCGTCCGCTCGGCACCAGTCCCACGTGGATCTCCAGGTGCGCACTGTCATGAGGCGGATTGGCCAGCGAAAAACTGCGGCGCTGGCCGCCCGGCAGCAACACATCAATATATTGACCGGGCAGGAATTGCAGCGTTTCAACCGGCGGCAGCCGCAGATGCAACGCCATCACCTCATGCGTGAGCGGTTGCATGCGCACCACGCGACACGGCAGGGTCTTGATCACAAGATCGGCGGTCGCCGCTACTTCCTGCGCATCCAATACCAAATCGGTTGCCGGCACTGCACGACACAAAAGCACATCACCCGCATTGCGCTCAAACGCAGTCAGCCCCAGGGGCGGGCCGTGAGGATAACGAACCCGGCCCGATGCCAGATGCGCGCGGCACACCCCGCAACTGCCGTTGCGGCAGCCGTCCGGCAGGTGCACGCCTTGGCGCAAGGCGGCGGCCAGCACGGTTTCGTGATCCCGCACCTCGAAGGTTCGGCCCCCGGGGCGCAAACTGGCTTGATGAGGCATTTGCATTCCCGCACCGTTAGAATGCCCCATTGTCCGACAAAAACAGGCTTCACAACACTTCACGAGGGATTGCATGCTCACACTGATCGGCGTCCTCATCGTCATCATCGGCTTCGCATTGCGGGTAAATCCATTGCTGGTGGTGACGGTGGCGGGCATCGCCACCGGGGTGGCCGGCGGCTTGAGCCCCGTCGCGATCATTAGCGACTTCGGCCGCGCATTCACCGAGAACCGTTACGTGGGGCTGGTGTGGCTGACGCTGCCGGTGATCGGTCTGCTGGAGCGCAGCGGCCTCAAGGAACGCGCCCAGGAACTCATTAGTCACATCCAATCCGCCACCACCGGTCGCGTGCTGCTGCTG
>DAHVFI010000238.1 GCA_027317045.1 Gammaproteobacteria bacterium | reverse complement strand
GGATAAAACCACCCGGGAATTCGCTGCGAACCGCGCGCACATGGAAAAGCTGGTGGCGGACCTGCGCGCGCAGCAGGTACGGGCCGCGCTCGGCGGCGACGAAAAAGCCCGCAAGAAACACACCGACCGCGGCAAACTGCTGCCGCGTGAGCGCATCGAAGCGCTGCTGGACCGCGGCTCGCCGTTCCTGGAACTCTCGCCGCTGGCCGCCTTCGGCCTGTACGACGGCGACGCGCCGGCCGCCGGGCTCATCACCGGCATCGGCCGCGTGCATGGCCGCGAAGTGATGGTGGTGGCCAATGACGCCACCGTGAAGGGCGGCACCTATTACCCCATCACCGTCAAGAAACATCTGCGCGCCCAGGAAGTGGCGCTGGAAAACCGCTTGCCCTGCATTTATCTGGTGGATTCCGGCGGCGCTTTCCTGCCGCTGCAGGATGAAGTGTTTCCCGACCGGGAGCACTTCGGCCGCATCTTTTACAACCAGGCGCGCCTCTCGCGTGAGCGCATTCCCCAGATCGCGGCGGTCATGGGCTCCTGCACCGCCGGCGGCGCTTACGTGCCCGCCATGTGCGACGAAGCCATCAGCGTGCGCAACCAGGGCACGATTTTTCTCGGCGGACCACCGCTGGTGAAGGCCGCCACCGGTGAAGTGGTGGATGCGGAAACCTTGGGCGGCGGCGAAGTACACAGCAAGGTTTCCGGCGTGACCGACCATCTGGCCGACAACGATGCCCACGCGCTGGCCATCGCCCGCGAGATCATCGCGCATCTGAATTACCGGCGCCCCGCCTGGCTGGCGAAACGCGAGCCTGTCGAGCCGCGCTACGCGGCCGATGAAATCTACGGCGTCGTCCCCCAGGACACGCGCCATCCCTATGACGTTCACGAGATCATCGCGCGCCTGGTGGACGGTTCCGAGTTTCAAGAATTCAAGACGCTTTACGGCAAAACCCTGGTGTGCGGTTTTGCGCACCTCTACGGATATCCGGTGGGCATCCTCGCCAACAACGGCATCCTGTTTTCGGAATCCGCCCTCAAAGGCACGCACTTCATCGAGTTGTGCGAGCAGCGCCGCATCCCGCTGGTGTTCCTGCAGAACATCACCGGCTTCATGGTGGGCAAGAGATACGAACACGGCGGCATCGCCAAGGACGGCGCCAAGATGGTGACCGCCGTGGCCTGCGCCACGGTACCCAAGTTCACGGTCATCATCGGCGGCAGTTTCGGCGCCGGCAATTATGCCATGTGCGGCCGCGCCTACGGCGCACGCTTCCTGTGGATGTGGCCCAATGCGCGCATCTCGGTCATGGGCGGCGAACAGGCGGCCTCGGTGCTGGCCACCGTAAAACGCGAAGGCCTCGAAGCCAAGGGCGGGAAATGGAGCAAGCATGAGGAAGAAGCCTTCAAGGCGCCGCTGCGCGAGCAGTACGAGCGCCAGGGCCATCCCTACTACGCCACGGCGCGCCTCTGGGACGACGGCATCATTGACCCCGCGGACACGCGCCGGGTGCTGGGTCTGGCGCTGGCCACCGCTGAGAATGCGCCGCCGGAACCGGGCGGGCGTTACGGCGTGTTCAGGATGTAGATTGAGGTAACGCGCCTAGCAGACTCGGCCGCGTGTGGGAGCGACGGTTTCTATCGCGATTCGATTATCAAAAGAACATCGCGGCCGGTACGATCCGCTCCCACAATATTTTGACTTTCCTCTCCGATAGTGGTATTACAGTATTACTTTATTACTTGATAGTGCCCGCATGCCTGAACACGTCGTTACCAGCAAAATGACCAGCAAACACCAGGCGACTATCCCGGCGCCCGTCCGCAAAGCCCTGGGCCTCAAGGCAGGTGACGCGGTAGCCTTCGAGATCGAACCGGGAAACGCAGTGCGGTTACGCAAGGCTGGCCCCCTGGACATGAATCACCTGCGTGCAGTGGAAGGTTCGCTCGCTTCAGAATGGCTGTCACGCAGCGACGAAGAGGCTTATCGTGGCCTTTGAGCCGTGGGACGTGGTGGTGGTGCCTTTCCCGTTCACGGACAAAAAAACCAACAAACGCCGCCCCGCCCTGGTGCTTTCTTCTGCGCGGCACCTCAATATCGGACATTCAGTACTCGCCATGATTACCAGCCGTGGGAATGCGCCGTGGCCGCTAGACGTGCCCATCACGGACAGCGTCGCCGCCGGACTTAACGCACCGTCAGTTGTGCGCATGAAGCTTTTCACGCTCGATGACCGCTTGATTATGCGCAGGGCCGGGACCCTTTCGGCTAAAGATGCCAAGTCAGTGACCACAACCCTGAAAAAACTTTTCTCTGGAACTCTCTAAATATGACTGACAGCGTGCTTTTGCAAACCGATTCCCGCGGCGTGGCGACGCTGACGCTCAACCGCCCCGAGAAACACAACGCCTTCGACGATGCCATCGTCGCCGAGCTGACGCAGAAGCTGATCCAACTCAACAACGACAAGCAGGTGCGCATTGTGGT
>DAHVFI010000217.1 GCA_027317045.1 Gammaproteobacteria bacterium | reverse complement strand
CACCAGCACGTTGCCTTCGGGCCAGTACATTTCCAGCGCGCCGGCGCGGACATCGGCAGTGAACACATGGCCGTAGTAACGCCCGAACTCATTCTCCAGCACTACCGCATCAGCTTCGTGCAGACCCAGTCGTTCGCGGTCGGCAACGCTGATCAATACCGCGTCGCGCGGGAAACCGGTTGCCGGGTCGCGTTCTTCATGAACGTTGCTGTTGAACTGTTTACCACGCCGTTGCACTACCTGGAAGCTGTCTGCGGGCGGCTGCACTCCGGCGAGCGTGGTCGGTTGGAAGTGAGCTTTGCCGTCGGCGGTGGGGAACTTCCAGCCGGCGCACAGCAGGCGTCCGCCGTATTGGAAATTGTCACCCTCCCGCGCGAGTTTTTCGATGCCGGCATACATCGGTATCACGCGAGCGATCTCGGCGCGGATGGCGGCGGTGTCGGCGAAGCCGAGTTTGTCCTGCCATTCGGGCCGTATGCGTCGTGCGAGCTCCATATATACCTGCCATTCGGGACGCGCCTCGCCGATGCGCGGGCCGGATATCTCGGGACTGAAGATGATGCGCCGTTCGGTGGTGGTTTCGGTCACGCCTCCCGGCATCTCATAACGGGTGGCCGCGGGCAGCAGCAGCACCGCATCCTGTCCCGGCTCGATGAACATCTGTGAGGAGGGCACGATGTCGAAGTGCACGCGCAATCCGATGTGCGAGAAGGCGCCCAGAACGCGCTCCGGATCGGGCAGCACCTCGTGGAAGTCGCCGCCGGTCGCAAACAGGATATCGGTGCCGCCGCGGTCGGCCACTTCGATCATCTCGGCGGTGGTGAGCCCGACCTTGCCGGGCACCGGGAAGCCCCACAGCCCGGACAGTTTGCGGGCGTTGTCCTCATTGACCGCGAGTCCGCCCGGGAAGGCCGTGGCATAGGCGCCCATCTCCGCCCCGCCCTGCACCCCGGAATGTCCACGGATCGGCATCAGGCCGCAGCCTTCGCGTCCCACGAAGCCGCGCGCCAGGGCCAGATTCACGATCGAATACACGTTATCCTCGCCGCAGGCGTGTTGGGTAATGCCCATGCCCCAGACGAACACCGCGCGTTCGGCTTCGCCGACCATGCGCGCGAAGGCCTCCATTTCCGCTTCCGACACTCCGCTGGCGCGCTCGAGATCCACCCATGAAACCGCGCGCGCTGCGGCGATTACTTTGTCAAAGTCCACAGTATGCTCGCGCACAAAACTCTCGTGCATGAAGCCGAGATCGGCGAGCTTGCGCAGCGCGCCGTTGAAGAACGCCACGTCGCCGCCCGGGCGCACCTGGAAGAAACGGTCGGTGAGGCGCGTGCCGAACAGCGCGCTTTCCAAGTCCGAAGGCACCCAGTTCAGTTCCATGGCCGGTTCGCGGAACGGATTCACTACCGCAACTTTAGTGCCGGCTTTGCGGGCGTAGAACAGATATTTGCTCATCATCGGTTGGTTGTTGGCCACATTGGACCCCACAAACACCACCAGGTCGGTGCCGATCAGGTCCTTGTAGCTGCAGGTGGTGGCCGCAACTCCCAGAGCAGCCTTGAGGCCGAAAGTGCTGGGTGAGTGACAGATACGCGCGGCGTTATCCACGTTGTTAGTGCCGATGGCGCGCGCCATTTTCTGGAAGGCGTAATAATTCTCGTTGGGTTCGCCGCGGCTGGTCATGTAGAAATAGGTGCGTTCCGGGGAGGAAGCGCGCACGCGGGCGGCGATGAGTCCCAGCGCTTCATCCCAGCTGATGCGCCGGAAGCCGGCTTCACCCCGGCGGCGCAACATCGGGTAGGGGATGCGGCCGAGCGCGCGCAACGCCTTGCCGCCGAGCTTGGCGAGCGCCCCGGCGTCGGCGAGCCGCGCAACGTCGAGGGCCGGCAGCGTGCTGAGGCGCAGCAGGCGCAGGCGCACGTTACACACATGGATGTTTTCCATGGTCCAGTCATGCATGCCGGTGGTGCCGAGCGAACAGCCGTCGCACACGCCGTGGTTGAGGATGCGCCAGGCATAGTCGAGGTTGTCACGGTTCTCGCGCAGGGCGCGGAATATCTCGCGGAAGTTTTCAATCTGTCGCAGGGGCAGCCAGCTTGCCCACAGGGAGGGCTGCCAATGCCGGGCGGGTGGACGTACGGGATCGATCGGGCGCGGCGGCCGCAGGGCCTCGCGTGCCAGCGATAGTACCGCGCTGAGCCTGTTCATCGTCAGACCTCCCATGGGTTTGTGTGCGGTGTCCGGGTCACGTTTTAACCCCCCGTGGGGCGGCTGTCCAGTGCGGAAAGTTGGGCATGAACCACCCCGGACAGGTCCGCCGGGTCCACCCCGGTGACTACCCGTGCCCGCGAACGGCCCCGGTCACTTGACAGGGGGCGAAAGGGGGGGTAGATAGCGCGACTGGCAGTGCGCATCGCGCACTTTCCTCAGTTATCAACTGAAGGGGGCCATATGCAGAATCGATGGTTGATTGCGGCGGGTGGGGTGCTCATGCAGCTCGCCCTGGGTGCGGTGTACGCTTGGAGTGTATTCGTCAAGCCTTTGGCGGCATCCTCCGGTTGGGACATCGCACAAATTACTCTGACATTTTCAATTGCGATTTTGGTATTGGGTTTTGGCTGTTTCTTTGGCGGCCTGTGGATGAACCGCAAGGGACCGCGCATCGTGGGAGTCGTTGCCGGTATTCTCTACGGAGCGGGGGTGTTTCTGGCGAGCCTGTCCGCTCACCGGCTGGGCGTGCTTTATCTCAGTTACGGCCTGCTGGGCGGATTGGGGGTCGGACTGGGGTACATAGTACCGGTAGCGACCCTGGTCAAATGGTTCCCGGACAAACGCGGCATGATCACCGGTATCGCCGTGGCGGGCTTCGGCGCCGGCGCGCTGATCACAGCCCCGGTTGCCGCCTGGCTTATCAAGGATGTAGGCGTGATGGAGACGTTCGCGGTTCTGGGTGTAGCGTACTTGCTCATGGTTGTGATCGGCGCACTCACCATGCGCAATCCCCCCGCGGGCTGGGTGCCGGAAGGCTGGAAACCGTCGGAGCGCATGCAATCCCAGCGCAGCGTACGCGATTACACCTTCAAGGAAGCACTGGGTACCTGGCAGTGGTACGCGCTCTGGGGCATCCTGTTTCTCAACGTGGTGGCCGGCATCAGCATCATCTCGCAGGCGGCGCCCATGGCCCAGCAGCTGACCGGGGTCACGGCACTGGTGGCGGCCGGCATGGTCGGCATCATTTCCATCGCCAACGGCACCGGACGACTGGCCTGGGCCTGGTTCTCGGACGCCATCGGGCGTCGCAATGTGTTCATCAGCATGTATCTCCTGCAGGTGCTGATCTTCTTTGCGATCCCCTATATGCATAGTTTCGTGCTGTTCACCAGCCTCGCCTTCATCGTTTTGCTGTGCTACGGCGGAGGTTTTGGCACCATGCCGGCGTTCGCCACCGATTATTTCGGCTCGAAGAACATCGGACCGATCTATGGGCTGATGCTGACCGCGTGGGGATTCGGCGGCGTATTGGGGCCGATGCTTACCGCGTTTCTGCGTGAAAGCACCGGAGGCTACGCTCAGGCACTGCATATCATCGCAGTCATTCTGCTCGTCGCCACGCTACTTCCTCTTATCATCCGGCGACCGGCCAAGAGCGCCTAGGCCTAGCGTACCGGTGAGCCGCTCGCATCGGACCCCGCCACGGCGTCGGGGCGGGCGGCTTCCCGCAGGCTGGGCGGGGTGGTGTACGGTTATCCTGCTGGCGCTGCCACTTAACGCGCACGCGGGTACTGCGGTCAGGGAAGCGACCGTGCGTGTGGCCGTGGCGGCCGATTTCTACAAACCCCTTGAGACCATTGCAAACGCGTTTAGTCGCCAATCCGGCATCCAGGTAGTGATCAGTGCCGGTTCTTCCGGCGGACTTTACGCGCAGATTGCCAATGGCGCGCCTTATGACGTGTTCCTGTCGGCGAACGCCCGATATCCACGCCAGTTGGTTGCGGCCGGCTTGGCCGCGGGTCCAAGCCGTTTCACCTATGCTCAGGGGGTGCTGGTGCTATGGGGGGCGCAACCGGCACCGGCTGCCGGTCCTGGGACGCTGCGCGGCGCGACCTTTGCGCACCTGGCGCTCGCCAATCCACATTTCGCGCCCTACGGACAAGCGGCGCAGGAAGTTCTAACGCGGCTCGGACTCCTTGAGCAACTGCATTCGCGGCTGGTTTTTGGCGAGGATGTGGGACAGGCACTGCAATTCGCAATCAGCGGCGGCGCCCAGTATGCGTTTGTATCATCGGCCCAGCTGCTGGCCGCCGGACTTTGGCAACGCGGTTCCCATTGGGTGGTGCCGGTTTCGCTCTACACACCGATCAATCAACAAGCGGTGCTGCTGGTACACGCCCGCGATGTCCGGGCGGCGCGCGGCTTTCTGCGGTTTCTTCGCGGCCCGGCCCGCCCGCTGATTGCACGGTTGGGTTACCGTCTGCCCGCCGAAACGGGGGAGCGGTCGCAGTCAGTGCCCTGAAAGCGCCGGATGGGATGCAGTTGGACTGGTCGCCTCTGATTCTGAGCCTGGTACTGGCGGCGGTTACCACCGGCCTGCTGCTGGTCCTCGGCATCCCGCTTGCATGGTGGCTGGTACGGCGGAAAACACTGGTGCGCCACGCCGTGACCGCATTCGTGATGTTGCCGCTGGCCCTGCCGCCCACCGTGCTGGGTTTCTATCTGTTGCTGGCCCTCGGTCCGCACGGTCCGCTGGGCGCGCTTGCTGAGCGCTGGTCGGGGGCAAGTTTTGCGTTCACCTTCACCGGTCTGGTGATGGCCTCCATGGTGTATTCCCTGCCACTGGTAGTTCAGCCGCTGGCCGCCGGCTTTGAACGCCTGGACATGCGTCATCTGGAGACTGCGTCAGTGCTCGGTGCCGGCCCATGGGACCGGTGGGTGAGTGTGACGCTGCCATTGTTGCGCGCTGATCTATTGACCGGCGCGGTGCTCGGATTCATCCATACCTTCGGCGAATTTGGCGTGGTGCTGATGGTGGGCGGCGACATACCGGGACGGACGCGGGTACTGTCATTGGCAATTTACGATCATGTGCAGTCGCTCGAATATCATCAAGCGGACCTCATGTCAGCTGTAGCGGTGGGCATGAGTTTTACGGCGTTGCTGCTGCTTTATCTGGCGCAGCGGCGCCGCTGACCGGCATGCTCGAATTTCAGGCAAGACTACGGCACGGAGCATTTGCACTGGATGTGCAGGGTGAGCTTCCGGCTCGGGGCCGTAGTGTGATTTTTGGGCCTTCCGGCGCCGGCAAATCCACACTGCTCAGACTTATTGCCGGACTCGAGCGTGGTGCCCAGGCGCGCATCGCCTACGGCGATGAGCTCTGGCAGGACGATGCACGGCGCTTGTTCGTGCCGCCCCACCGGCGTTGCGTAGGCCTGGTATTCCAACACCCTGTTTTCCTGCCCGGCTGCAGGGTGGAGCAGGTTCTTAGATACGGCTGGCGGCGCCGTGGCCGCAGCGTACGCGCGTTCGACTTTGGCAGCATCATCGAGCGTTTCGGTCTCGGTCCACTTTTGATCCGCAACGTGCACACGTTGTCCGGCGGTGAATGCCAGCGGGTGGCCTTGGTGCGTGCGCTGTTAGCGGCGCCGCGGCTGTTGTTGTTGGATGAGCCGTTTTCCGGAGTTGACGAAGAAGCGCGTGCCGTGTTGCTGCAGGAGCTGGATGACCTGCAGGCGGACCTGGGGCTGCCCATGCTCTATGTGACCCATGCGGCGCGGGAAACAGTGAGTTTCGCCGATCATCTGCTGCTGCTCGAGGCGGGGCAGGTTCGCGCCCTGGGTGCTATGCATGCGCTGGCTACGGATGTTTCGCTGCCGCTCGCCCGTCGGCCGGATGCGGCGGTAGCGATCACCACAGAATTTGTCCGGCACGATCCGCAGGATGGGGTGAGCTGCCTTAGTTTTGCAGATGGCGAACTCTGGGTGAGCGAGAGCCGCCCGCGGGAAACCGGCAGGCCGCGACGTGTGCTGGTTAATGCCCGTGACGTCAGCCTGGCGCGTGAAGCTCCCCATGGCACCAGCATCCTGAATGTGCTGCCCGCATTTGTCGTGGAGCTGGCGGAGCTTCCGGATGCTGCTGTGGTCGTGTCCCTGCGCATCGGTGCCACCCCGTTGCTCGCGCGGGTGAGTCGCCGTTCGGCGCGCGAACTCGAACTGCAACCTGGATCTCGGGTGTATGCACAGATCAAGGGGGTGGCATTGCTCAACCATTGAGGTGTGAGCAGGCTACAGCGATCCTGTGGTTTCAGGACGGTTGCGGCACACCGGGCAATCCGCCCGGCGTTCAATGGTGAATTCAGTGAAATGGCCACTGCGCGCCGCATAACGCAGCAGCCGCCCGCCCCGATACGTGCCGGCGGTGCCGGTAAGAAGTTTCAACGCTTCCAGAGCCTGCAGGCTTCCAATGACACCCACCAGGGGGCCGATGACCCCGCCTCGTTCGCAATTCTCCAGTGATTCATGGGTGTCCGGGTGCAGACAGGCCAGGCAGGGGCTATCGTCTCTGCGCAGGTCAAAAACTGCCAGCCGTCCCTCCCAGCGCAGGGCCGCGCCGGACACCAGCGGACGGCGCCGGGCAAGGCAGGCTTGGTTGACGGCGGCACGCGTTGCGAAGTTGTCACTGCCATCAAGCACAATGTCGCACTGGCCGACGCTGCTTTCCAAGGTGGAACCTACCAGGCGCCCATCGAGTTCCTCGACCTCAAGTGCAGGATTGAGTGCCAGCAGGGCGGTACTTGCCGCCTGTGTCTTGCGCCGGCCCACATCCGTCATGCGGTACAGGATCTGACGTTGCAGGTTGGTTACATCCACGCTGTCGAAGTCAGCCAACACCAACCGGCCGATGCCGGCGGCCGCAAGATACAACGCGGCCGCCGAACCCAGTCCACCAAGACCGACCATGAGAGCGCTGGAGCGTGCAAGCTGCAATTGGGCCGCTTCCCCGAAATCCGGCAGCGTCAGCTGCCGGGAGTAGCGGGGATACAGATCCGTTGTATGGGATGGAGTGGATGATGATGGCGGTGGCTTGTTATCCCGTTCCCCGGATGCTTGGTCGCCTGTCTGATTATGCTGGCTGTGGCGTTTCATTGACCCGCGCCTAATATATACATGACATTCGGGTTCATTAACTGAAATCCTACTCCACCGGCCAGCACCAGCAACCGCTTCGTTAACCAGGGTGTTCCCGGTGCGCTGAGTTCAAGGCATGCCGGTGCTACTTGCGGATTAAGGCATTACAGCCTTATGGTGACGAATCAGCACCGGATATCCGCAGGCTGTCAATTCACCGGGCGGTGCCCGTATTGCGAGTCGCTTGGTTTCCCGATGAGCCGCTGTCCGCCCGTGGTCACATGCATGGTGACTATATCAAGTGAAAATTACCGGATTGTGACCATCGTTCGGGCGTTGGCATCGTGTTGCTTGATTTATAACCAAGCATGTACTCCAGCTGATTCGCGGGCGGCAGGCGCCAAAGATCAGCGGGCGCCCGGCATACGGCAACGGCCGTATCTAAATCCACCGGCGTTATCCCGGCGACTTTCGCCACGATGGGTCGCTGAGTCCTGCCAGTTCTCAAGGGCTACGTGGGTCTTAGAGTTCTGTGCATGGACGCTATTTAGTCGCTCTGGCCGAACTTGGCGATGTCATCGGGCATCGCTTCGGTTGTAACGACTGCCTCCTTGCCCTGTACCAGTGTGCGGATTTCTTCGACGACGGCGGGGTTCGCCAGGGTCGTTACATCACCCACATCGCGCCGGTTGGAGATGGAGGCGAGCACGCGGCGCATGATCTTGCCTGAGCGCGTCTTGGGCATATCGGACACGATATAGACATGCTTCGGTCGTGCGAACTTGCCGATGATCTCCTCGTTGGCCTTGATGATACGGTTGATGACATCGGGCGTGCCTTCGTAGCCTGGCTTGAGCGCGATGTAGACCTCGGGCACGCGCCCCTTGATTTCGTCCGCGACCGGCACCACCGCGGCTTCTGCGACCTCGGGCACCGTCAAACATGCGGATTCGATTTCCTTGGTGCCAAGGCGATGACCCGAGACGTTGATGACATCATCAATGCGGCCCAAGATGCGGAAGTAGCCATCCGCCGCCTGCATTGCGCCATCACCTGCCAGATACGGCCAATCTTTCCAGTCCTTGCTTTTGGGATTCTTGCAGTAGCGTGTGTAATAGGTTTTCACGAACCGATCGGAATCGCCCCAGATAGTCTGCATGATTCCGGGCCACGGATTGCGGATGCAGATATTGCCTGCGCGGCCGGAACCCGCAGAAATTTCTTCACCGTTCTCGTCGTAGATGATCGGATAGATGCCGGGCACGCCGGGTCCGGCACTGCCGGGCTTCATGGCGTCGATGGCGGGTAGCGTGCTGCACAGGAATCCGCCGTTCTCGGTCTGCCACCAGGTATCCACGATGACGGCTTCTTTTTTGCCGACTTCGTTGTAGTACCAACGCCACGCTTCCGGCTCGATGGGTTCGCCGACGGTGGTCATGTGCTTGAAGTGGTAGTTATACTTTCTCGGCTCCTCAGGACCTTGCTTGCGCAGTGCGCGAATCGCGGTCGGTGAGGTGTGGAAAATATTGACGCCTAAACGCTCGGCAATCCGCCACGGTCGTCCCGCGTCGGGATGCGTGGGGACACCTTCGTAAATGACGCTGGTCGCCGCGAGCGCCAGCGGACCGTAGACGATGTACGAATGCCCGGTGATCCAGCCGATATCCGCCATACACCAGTAAGTGTCGGTTGGATGGATATCCTGAATATACTTGGAAGTGCCGGTGACATAGGCGAGATAGCCGCCGGTGCGGTGCTGGCAGCCCTTGGGCTTGCCGGTGCTGCCGCTGGTGTACATCAGGAATAAAGGCGCTTCCGCGTCCATCGGCACGGGATCAACGCGTTTGCCTTGATAATTTTTCAGGACTTCATTGACAAAGAAATCGCGCCCCTTAACCATCGGCGTTGGCGAACTGTATTTTCCGGGGTAGCGCTGCCAGATCAGTACCTTGTCCACCTGCTGCCCCATTTCTTTCGCGGTTTGCACCGCAACGTCGGCATTTACTTTGTGATCGATAAGTTTGCCGGCGCGCCAGTAGGCGTCCATGGTGATGAGGATATGACTGCCAGAGTCCTGGATGCGTGTGCCGCACGCTTGACCGGAAAATCCGCCGAACACCTGCGAGTGAATCACGCCCAATCGCGCACAGGCGAGCATCGTGATGGGCAGCTCCAGTGTCATTGGCAGGTGCAGGGTGATACGATCGCCTGCCTTGAGTCCGCAGAAGTCGCGCAACAGCGCCGCCATCTCATTAACCCTGATATGGAGTTCCTGGTAGGTCAGTGCAGTCGGCGGATCTTCTTCCGGTTCGGCGACAAATATGAGCGCTGCTTTGTTGCGGTACTGTGCAAGGTGGCGGTCCACGCAGTTGTAGCTGGCATTGAGTTTGCCGCCCACGAACCATTTCCAGAAGGGCGGATTGCCCGTGTCGAGGACCGTTTTATACGGCTCGAACCAGGTCAACATATCCGCGTATTCCCTGAAGCAGTCAGGGAACCTCTTCAAACTGAAACGCGCGCGAATCTCCGGATCCCTTATGTTCGCCTGTTCGATGAATTTCTTCGGTGGTTGGAAATACCCTTCTTCCTTCCAATGCACCGCTATCTGTGCTTCGCTGACCTCGGTATTTTCGTTCGCTTTAGTTTTGTTTGCCATGGAACTGTCTCCTCGCGGATACCTCACGTGCCGCTAATATGTTTTGCATAATCCATGCAAATTGGATAGCGATTGAACGGGCGGCCGCTCTCCGCGCGGCCGCCCGTTCAACAACTGATTTCCATTAACCGCCGTATGGGCCTATTGGCAGCACTGTCTTGCCGAAGGTGGAGTTGGTCACCAGCGCGAAACTCGTGTACATGGCGAGCAGCCCGCAGACCAAGCCAAGCCAGCCACCGGCAAGTGACAAGATATGCACTCCGAACAGGGCGCCGAAGCCGAGCAGGAAGAAAGTGACCCACAAAGTCAGGAACACCCACCATAATGCCTTGTTCAGCCGGAAAGTTGAAACCCACATATACAGCGTGAACACACCCCAGCCGAGCAGGGTGACGGCGATGGTGCTGCCCGCCTGTGACAGATCCAGCACGCCGTGGCCGCCGAGCAGGATTAGCAGTGCGAACCAGAACCAGAACGCTCCGTAACTCAGGAACGCCACTTGACCAAAGGTGTTACCGGTGCGGAATTCCAGCAGTCCCGCCAGTATCTGGATAAGCCCGCCGTAAGCGAGCGCCAAGGGGATTACCACTTGCTCCCCGCCCTTCGGCAGTACTCCGGCATTGATTAGACTCAGTATTACTGTGGTGAGTCCGAAGCCAACCAAGCCGAGTGGGGCGGGATTGGCAAATACGGATTTAGATTCTTCTGCCATGGTAACTCCTCCCAAATATTTATAAACGCGTAACTTATATTCCCCCCACACGCCGGCTGCAAGGGGGGGGGCGGGTTGCGGAATTGTTTGGTGATAGCGCACGTCAGTCGCCGAAGCTCTTCGTAAAGCCTCGTCATTTCTGGCATCTGTGATTTGTTGCGAATGATTAACGGTTTCGATGCCCATGGATTGGCAATCAAGCAGCTATTGATTTTACCAATAACAATAATCAGTTGCGGCGTAAATCTACAAATCTTCTTATGAACAGGTCGCCAGGTCGTCCAAGCGGCACCGAGTTTCCCCGTGTGCACGTAAATCATGCAATACCATACATGCCGCTGACATCGACATTGTCTTGACATTGCCAAACGACGGGGATAGAAAGATGTTCGGAATTGGGGCTGTCATCATACTGTCATGCCTAGATTAAACTAAACCTGACCTTGGCAAGAGGGCGTAAACATCATGAACATAAACAACCTTTGGACGAGATTAAGTGTCTGGATGGTGCTGTCGCTGATGTGTTCCGTGCCGCTGCTGGCCTACGCGGGTACGAGTTCCACTGTCAGTACCGATTCCAGCGTTACCATGACCCTGCATGGATTTATCGATAGCAGTTTCTTTTGGCAGAGCCAGGACTTTATCTTCGGCAACGGCCAGAACGCCGAGTTTCCGGTGCCCAACACCGGCAGCAATCACAATCTCTCCGGGGTCGGGGTGCAGAACACGCGTGCCTGGCTGGATATCAAAGGCCCGGCGCTCTCGAATGGCTGGAGCGTTGCCGGCCATCTGGAGGGTGATTTCTTCGGTGGTTATAACGGCACCGGCGCCTACAGCGGACAACAGGCAACACCGCGGCTGCGCCAGGCCTTCATGAAACTGACCAGTGCCGATGGCAGCAGTTCGGTCACCATTGGACAACAGTGGGATTTGCTGTTTCCACTTCAAAGTGTGCCGGAGTCCCTCACGCACATCGCCTTTCCGCTGGGCTACGCCACCGGCATGATTGGCTGGCGCTATCCCGGCATCGTGTGGTCCCAAAAACTCAACCAACCCACAGAGGGTTCGATGGCTTGGCAGTTGGATCTGGGTGCGTTCTCCGGTAACTGGGATGGGCCTGGTTCGCCCATTAATTACGACACCGCCGGCAATGTAAACTTCCAGCCGCAGATCGAAGCGCGCTTGGACGCAGAGCAAGGCGACTGGCTCGGTTACCTGGTGGGTCACTACAGCACCGAGAATCTGAGCGGTGTGGGTGGTACCACGCCCACCCCGATCACCAACTCAATCACCTCTTCAGCCGTGGAGTTGGGTACCACTTGGCACCCCGGTCCGTTTGTGTTGCGTGCTGCCGTCTATAACGGCAAGGCTCTCGGCCAGGTGTTCGGAGCGATGGCACAATTCGGTGACATCAAAGAATCCGGCGGCTATGTGCAGGGCGGCTACAAGTTCACCCCCAACTGGGCGTTCTATGCTTCCTATGCCACCGTCCACCCGAACCAAAGCGATGTAATCACCTGGATCGGCAATGGTTCCGCAGGCCGACTCAAGAGCCAGCAGTACGCACTCGACCTGATCTACGGCAATGGACCCTATGGGTTTGGTCTCGAGTGGATGCACGCCATCCTGGACAGCACCACAACCGGTGCGACCATCACCTCCACGGGGGGCAACCAGCTTTCCGTGAGCGCGATCTATCATTTCTAGTCTGTAACGATACGAGCCCTAGCGTATCAGCGGGCGTCCACGGATGGGCGCCCGGGAAGGCTGTTGCAGCAAATGGCTGTGACAGGGTAGTCGATATTTTTACTAGTAATTTAGTTGAAGGAGGCCAGTTATGAACAGGTTTCTCTCGCAATGCATTGCCGGGGTTTTCACTTTGGTGTTGTCGGTTGCCGCAATGGCGGCTGGTACAACGACCGGAATACAGCCCGCCCCATTACATTTTCCCTCCAAATTTGGCTCAATGAAATTCCCGGCCAAGTTCCCGGCCGGTACCACGCTCACGCTCACTCAGTGGAGCCATTTCGTACCGCGCTATGACAAGTGGTTTGATCAGTACGCCCAGGAATGGGGTAAGAAGAACGGCGTCAAGGTAACCGTGCAGCACATCAGCTTGGGGGATATTGTGCCCACGCTGGCAGCCTCGATCGCTGCCAAACGCGGTCCCACCATGTTCGAGACGATCGCCACGCCCGCGGCCTTCATAGAGGGGCTGCAGAACCTGGCCGATGTCAACAAAGCCGCACAGCAGGTTTTCGGTAAGCAGGAGGAGGTGTGTACCAGCCAGTCGTACCTCCCCATTACCAAAACCTGGTATGGTTACTGCGACGGTTGGGTACCGGATCCGGGCGACTACCGTGTTTCCCTGTGGAAAGCTGCTGGCTATCCTAACGGCCCCGTGACTTACGACGGCCTCTACAACGGTGGCGTCAAGATTTTCCAAAAAACGGGGCTCCCGGTGGGCGTGGGCATGTCGCCAGAGATCGACTCTGAGTTCTATGCGCGCTCCCTGATCTGGTCATATGGCGGCTCATTGTTCGACAAGTGCGGCAATGTTGCGCTCGATTCGCCACAGGTGGTCAAGGCGGTTGAATTTCAGACGAAACTGTATAAAAGCGCCGAGACACCCGAGGTATTCAGCTGGAATCCAGCTTCCAACAATCAGGCTTTCGTCTCCGGCCAGACATCCTATATCCAGAACTCGATCTCATTCTATCGGACTGCGCAGCAATTCCAGCCGAAGAACGCCGAAGATACCGGTTTCAGCCCCGGGCTCAAAGGTCCAACCGGCGACGTGCACCAGACCGCGCATGTGTGGTTCATCTACGTACTTCCAAAATATGTGACGAACCCGAATGAAATCATGGCGGCGAAGAAATTTCTGCTCGATCTGACCGCCAACTACAGCTGGGCGACTTATGAGAGCGAACTGTATAATTTCCCTGCATTCCCCAAAACTGCGCCGCAGCTGTGGGAGCGTGGTGGCTGGCTGGATCACGATCCATGGGGTTCGGTCCCGGCGAACAAGCTGGAGGTCCTGCGTAACGCTTCCAAGTGGACCGCCTGGCTCGGCTATCCGGGCGATTCCAGTCCGGCGGTGAGTGAGGTGTACAACACCCACCTGCTGTCCACCATGATGGCTGAGGCGGCGCGTGGTGATAAGACACCGGCCCAGGCGGTGAAAGACACCGCTGCGCAGATCGGCGCCATCGTGGCCAAATGGCGCGCGAAAGGCTATGTCGGGTGTCCGGCAAAGTAAGCGCGCCAGCTAAATTGTGAACTGGGGTATATCTGCGGTATGGCGACACTTGAGCTGCGGGGTATAAAAAAACGGTTTGGTGACTTTTATGCAGTAGATGGCGTGGACCTGATGATCGCCGAGGGGGAGTTCCTGGCCATCCTGGGTCCATCCGGATGCGGAAAGACCACGCTCATGCGCATGATCGCGGGGCTTGAACCGCCGAGTGCGGGAGAGGTGCTGATCGGCGGGGTTCCGGTCACGCATCTCCCGCCGCGCGCCCGCAATGTTTCGATGGTTTTCCAGAGCTATGCACTGTATCCGCACATGTCGGTGGCGGAGAATATTGCATTCCCGCTCAAAGCCAGAGGGATGCCCAAGAGCGAGCGAGACACCAAAGTGAAATGGGTGGTCGGTCTCATGGGCATTGAAGGACTTGTAAAGCGCAAACCAGGCCGCTTGTCTGGCGGTGAAAAACAGAAAGTGGCGCTTGCCCGGTCCCTGGTCCGTGATCCCTCCCTGTTTATTTTCGACGAGCCGCTGAGTTCACTCGATGCCCAGGTGCGCGCCATGGCCAGAGGCGAGCTGCGTCAATTGCACGATCGTACCGGGGTCACCACTGTGTATGTCACCCACGACCAGCTTGAAGCTCTGGGCATGGGTGATCGCGTTGCGATCATGAATCGCGGCCAGGTACGGCAATTGGGTACGCCGCAGGAACTTTATGATGATCCGGCCGATACATTTGTTGCCGCTTTCCTCGGCTCACCCCCGATGAACCTGATTGAACGCGATAACCGGATTATCGGATTTCGGCCTGAATATTTGCAGCCGCGGGCAGACGGGTCGCTTGCGCAGGGAGCGCTGGTCTTCAAGGTACGAATCATGCAGCTGGAGTTTCTGGGTTCAGAATGGTTGATCTACGGCGTACTAGAGGATGGTGACGGCGAGAACAGACTCTTGGCCAAAGTTGATCAGCCAGTGGCAAGCAAGCTGCGTTCCGGGGAATCCCGTGATTTTGTCGTGGAACGCTCTTGTCTCCGGTTTTTTGATAAGACAACTGGGCTGCGGATAGCGCCATCCGCAGCCAAGCTAACGCAATGAAGCAAGTGCAATCTGCAATAGCCCATGCGGGTGTCAGCCTGGCTGACCGCAAGGGAGTATTGGGCACATTAATGCTGGCGCCGGCGCTGGCGTATATTGCGGCGTTGGTAGCGGTGCCGTTTTTCCTCGCCATCGGCCTCAGCGTGAGCGATGCAACTGTCGGTGATCCGGCAATACACCACTTCGTTGGACTGCGAAATTTTGTAAGGGTAATACACGAATCCGCATTCCATTTCGGATTGCGCAACAGCATGATTGTTACCTTTGCTACCTTGATTCTCATACTTGTTCTCGCTACGGCAGAATCAGAACTCCTGGCACGTGATTTTCGTGGGAAACGATTGGTACAGATTCTGCTGATATTGCCCTGGGCCATGCCGGTGTCGCTGGCGGCGGTGGGCTGGCTATGGCTGCTCGATTCGGAGTTCAGTCCGGTGGACTGGCTGCTGCGTACCGCGCATCTGCTTGGCCCGGGTACCTTGTTCGGGCCGGCAAACCACCTCTATTACTATGGGCGAGAGTGGGTGGGTATCGGTGCGATTATCGCGATAAACGTATGGCGGTTGTTGCCATTCGCCACCATAATCGTGCTGGCGGGACGTACCTCGATTCCGCGAGACATTTTCGAGCAGGCCGAAATTGACGGTGCCGGATTCTTCCGTACCTTATTCCATATCACCCTGCCGGCACTGTTGCCGATCCTGACGGTGGCAGCTATGTTTACCGCCCTTTTGGTGTTCGGAGATATGACGATCGCAGCGCTCACCACCCGCGGCGGCCCGGGTTATACGACCCAGTTGCTGCCGTATTGGGCCTACCTTAAGGGTATAGAAGGGGGCGCTCTCAGCGAGGGCGCTGCCATCGCGCTGTTCCTTTTCCCGGTATTGTTGGTAGGCGCCATTCTTGCTTTGCGTTTCGCCTACCGCACAGAGTCAGCATAGCAAGAGCTATACAGTGGTTCTCGCCCTTCGCCGACTGATTTTCTACGTGATGCTCGCCTTGTTTGCGGTGTTTGCGGTATTTCCTGTCATCTGGATGGTAATAACGGTATTCAAGCGCAATGTGGATTTGTACAACCCTAACAATAATCCCTTTATCTACAACCTACCGCCGACACTTGGACACCTTGAGTTTTTGTTCACCAGTACCAGTTATCCAACCTTCCTCTGGAACTCGGCTTTTATTGGCGTAATTGTCGTGATCATCACGTTGTTGCTCTCTGTTCCGGCAGCCTACAGTTTGTCGCGACTTGTAGGGCGGTGGGGTGAACGCTCCGGCATAGCAATATTTTTTGTCTATTTGATTCCGCCCACCCTTTTATTCATTCCGCTGTATCAGATCGTGAGCCTACTGAAGGTTGCAAATACGGTGTGGTCACTTATCCTTGTGTATCCGACCATCACGGTACCATTTTGTACCTGGTTGCTGCTCGGTTTTTTCAAGTCAGTGCCACGCGAATTTGAAGAAGCGGCGCTCATTGACGGTTGCAGTCGCTTTTCCGCATTCCTGCGGGTGGCATTACCACTTGCTCTACCCGGAATCGCAACCTGCATTGTGTTTGCTTTCGCGCTATCACTCAGCGATTACATTTACGCCGCGGTTTTTGTCAGTTCCACTGCCAGCCGTACAGTCAGCGCCGGGGTGCCAACCTCTCTGATCCGCGGGGACATTTACTATTGGCAATCGCTTATGGCGGCCGCGGTGATAGTCACAATACCGTTGGCTGTAGCTTATGGCCTGCTCTTTGACCGCTTGGTAAAAGGCTTTCAGAGCGACCCGGGAGCGGGGGAAAAATCGGCGGCCTAGTCTGTTCAGCCGAACGCAGGGAGTGAGAAATCCGGTCCATCATTATCCCCCGAAGTCTCCGGCCAGCGTGCCGTCACGGTTTTAAGGCGGGTATAGAAGCGCACCCCGTCCGGACCGTGGATGTGTAAAGGCCCGAAGAGGGAACGCTTCCAGCCGCCGAAGCTGTGGAAAGCCATGGGGACCGGAACCGGGATGTTGATGCCGATCATGCCGGCATGTGCGGCGTGCGCAAACCGCCTCGCCGCCCCGCCGCTGCGTGTGAAGAGTGCAGCTCCGTTTCCATATTCATGGTGGTTGATGAGTTCCAGCGCCGTGTCGAGATCAGCGACGCGCACTACCGAGAGCACCGGTCCGAAGATCTCTTCGCGATAAATACGCATCGCGGGGGTTACGCGGTCAAACAAGCTGGGCGCGATATAAAAACCGTTCTCATACCCCGCGATGCTGCAATCGCGGCCGTCTACCAATAGTACCGCACCCTCCGCAAGACCGACCTCGATGTAGGATCGCACGCGTTTCCGGTGATCGGGTGTGACAAGCGGACCCATGTCCACGTTGAGCTGGTGGCCGGGGCCGATGCGGAGCGCGCGGGCGCGGGCGGCGAGATTTGCGACCAGCGGGTCGGCGGCGGCGCCAACGGCGACCGCCACCGAGATTGACATGCAACGCTCGCCGGCCGAGCCGTAGGCCGAGCCGATCAGGGCATCGGCTGCCCGTTCGAGATCCGCATCGGGCATTACCACAAGGTGGTTTTTGGCACCGCCGAGCGCCTGCACGCGTTTGCCGTTACGTCCGGCGACGGAGTAGATATGTTCGGCAACCGGCGTGGACCCGACAAAACTTACCGCCGCCACACGCGGTTCGGCGAGCAGGGCGTTGACGGTTTCCTGGTCGCCATTCACCACATTGAAAACGCCCGCTGGCAGGCCCGCCTCGGTAAATAGTTCGGCCAGCCGTAACGGGCACGACGGATCTTTCTCCGAAGGCTTGAGTACAAACGTATTACCGCAGGCGATGGCGATTGGATACATCCACATCGGTACCATGGCAGGGAAGTTGAATGGAGTAATGCCCAAGCACACCCCCAGTGGTTGGCGCAAAGACCAGCTGTCAACACCGGCGGAAACGCTGTCGGAATACTCGCCCTTGAGGAGATGGGGAATCCCGCAGGCGAACTCCACCACTTCAATACCGCGCTGCAATTCCCCGTGTGCATCCTCAAGCGTCTTGCCATGCTCACGGGTGATGAGTTCGGCCAATGCAGCGCGCTGCGTTTCAAGGATTTCGCGATAGCGGAACAACACGCGCGCACGCCGCAACGGCGGTAGCCCAGCCCAGGCAGGAAACGCGGCCGCCGCCACGCTTACCGCGGTTTCCACCTCGTCTCGACCGGCGTAGCCGAGTTCGGCACGCAGCATCCCGCTCGCGGGCTCATATACCGGACCGGTGCGAGCGCTGTTCTGGGGCCGGTATTTTCCGCCGATATAATGCCCCAGGCGGCATATGCCGGGTGCGGTGCCCTGGACGGCTTGGTCAGGGGTTGGGCAGGGACTCATCGGAATTCTCCTTGCCGCATAATGGGCGGCCTGCACCGGTCTCCGGGCGGGTTTCTGAACGTGCCGGTAGGTGGCAGAGTCTATCGCTGATGAACACTGGGGCGCACGCTGTCGCCATGTCAGCGACCGAGTTCAGCCATGACGGGGGCGTGATCCGAGGGTCGTTCCCAGCCGCGCGGTTCGCGATCAATGACCGTGGCGAGTGAACGCTCGGCGAGCGCTGGCGACAGCAGGATGTGATCGATGCGCATACCCTGGTTGCGGCTGAAACCCGCTGCCCGGTAATCCCACCAGCTGTAAAATCCGCCGCCGTTCTGGTGCAGCCGGAAACTGTCTCGCAGGCCGTGTTTCAACAACTGTCGGAAGGCGGCGCGCTCCGGTTCACTCACGAGTACTTGCCCAACCCAGACCCGCGGATCGTGTACATCGCGATCCGCGGGCGCGATATTGAAATCGCCGAGTATCGCAAGTTGTGGATATTTATCCAGCAGCGCTGTAACCCACAGGTTCAGTTGTGCGAGCCACTCGAGTTTGTAGCGGAACTTATCGGACTCAATACTTTGACCATTGGGCACGTACAGGTTGAGCACCGCCAGGCTGCCAACAGCCGCTGCCAGCACGCGTTTCTGGGGATCGTTAAAATCCGGCAGCGCGGCTGCGAACACCTCCATGGGCAAGCGCGACAACAGCGCCACGCCGTTATAGGTAGGTTGGCCGCAAAAGGCGGCTGAGTACCCGGCCGCTTCAAATTCAGTCACCGGAAAATGTCGGTCCTCAGTTTTCGTTTCCTGTAGCGCCAGGACATCGGGGCGGTGCGTATCAAGCCAACGCAATACCTGCGGCAGGCGCACACGCAGACTATTCACGTTCCAAGTTGCAATTTTCATATTTGCGTTGTTTTCTCAAGAACCCTCCCGGGTGCGCCGGCCGGCCCGGTCCACGCGCTTGGCAATCCTGCTTCGCTTGTGGTCCTGGGCCGCCATCCGTGGCAGCCCGCTCGAAGCATGCTTCTCGCCCATGGCTGGGCGCGCGGCGGCGCGCAGCAGTGCGGCGGGTGTTTCCGTCTCACTCCGGGGGCAATCTTCATGCGGCAATGCCATGCAGGCGCAGGAAGGCATCCAGAGTCGGCCGGCGGCCGCGGAATTCGATGAACAGTTCCATCGCTTCGCGGCTGCCGCCCTGGCCCAGGATGGTGTCCAGAAAGCGTTTACCGGTGACGCGACTGAAGACGCCGGTTTCCTCGAAGGCGGAGTAGGCATCCGCCGCCAGCACCTCGGCCCAGAGATAGCTGTAATATCCGGCAGCATAACCGCCGGCGAAGATATGCGAGAAGCTGTGGGCGAAGCGGTTCCATTCCGGCACCGGTACCACACTTACCTGATGGCGTACCTCCGCAAGCGTCGCGGCAATGAAATCCTCACTCATGACTTTACCGGCGTGCAGGTGCAGGTTGAAATCGAACAGGCCGAATTCCAGTTGCCGCAGCATGCACAAGGCGATATGGAAATTCCGTGCAGCCAGCAGTTTTTGGTACAACTCGTCCGGTAATGATTTACCGGTCTGATAATGGCCGGAGACCAGTGCCAGACCTTCCCGGGTCCAGGCGAAGTTCTCATGGAATTGGCTCGGCAACTCCACCGCGTCCCAGGCGACGCCGTTGATGCCCGCTACCGATGGGTAATCCACTTGCGTCAGCAGATGATGCAGGCAATGGCCGAACTCATGAAAAAAAGTCAGCACCTCATCGTGGCTGAGCAGCGAAGGGGTTTCACCAATGGGCGGTGGAAAATTGCAGGTGAGATAGGCCGCCGGAATCCGTACCCCGCTCGAAGTACGCCGGCGGCTCAAGGCATCATCCATCCAGGCGCCGCCGCGTTTGTCCTTGCGGGCGAACAAATCCAGATACAGCCGGCCGCGCAAGCTGCCGGATTGATCATGGATTTCATAAAGTTTGACATCCGGATGCCACGTTTCGGCGCCGACCGTTTCTGTCAGCCTGATGCCATAGAGTTTATGCATGATTGCAAACAGGCCGGTGCGCACCCGTTGTAACGGAAAATACGGGCGTAGGACTTCGTCGGAAATGGCGTAACGCGCTTCCCGGAGTTTTTCCGCGTAATAACCCATGTCCCAGGCGGCCAGTGATTCGAGGCCGTCCCGTTCGCGGGCATAGCGCTGCAATTCCGCAAATTCGCCCTGACCGGCAGGGCGGCATCGGTCCAGCAGGTCGGTGAGGAAGGCGATAACTTGCTCCGGACGGCGCACCATCTTGGTAGCCAGGGAATATTCGGCAAAATTCTTGAATTCCGTGAGTACCGGGGCGTCGTGCCGTAGCCGCAGGATGTCCTGCATGGTCCGGGTGTTGTCCCAGCGGCCCGCGTTGGGTCCTTGGTCCGAGGCGCGCGTGGTGTAGGCGCGGTACATCTCCTCGCGGAGTGAGCGTTCGTCGGCGTAGGTGATCACTGCGGAATAGCTGGGATAATCCAGCGTGAACACATGACCTTTGAGACCGCGGCTTTGTGCTTCGTGATGGGCACGCGTGAGCGCCGTCTGCGGAATTCCCCCTAGGCTGCTTTCCTCAGTTACCTGCTTGAACCACCCTTGGGTTGCATCCAGAAGGTTCTCCTCGAATTTCGCTTCGAGTTTCGAGAGTTCCTGCATTATCTTACGGAAGCGGTTTTTCTTGTCGGCCGGCAGATTCACGCCCGCGAGTTTGAAATCCCGCAGGGCATCTTCGATCAGCTTGCGCTGAGCGGCATTGTAGGTTTGCCATTCGGGACCGGATTGCAATTCGGCGTAGCCGCGTTGTAGGCGCTCGTTCTGATCCAGTTCGGTGGCGTAATCGCTGAGTTTCGGCAGGCAGGCGTTATAGGCC
>DAHVFI010000195.1 GCA_027317045.1 Gammaproteobacteria bacterium | reverse complement strand
CTCGCATCTCCGGCAGGTACTGTCCCTTGAAAAATGGAATGGCGGCAAGCGCGGCCACGCACAGCAGCGCCGCCGCCAGCATCACCAAGCCCGCATGTTTCTGGATTCCCGTCAGCCAGCGCTGGTAATGCCGTTTCAGCCAACGGATGTAACGTGGCTCCTGTTTATCAAGCGGCTGATGGGCCAGCAGCACGCAACAAAGTGCCGGAGTCACGGTAAGTGCCACCAGCAGTGAGGCGAGAATGGAGGCGATATAAGCAAAAGCCAGCGGACTGAACAGCCGGCCTGTCACACCCGTCAGCGTGAGCACCGGCAAAAAGATCAGCACCACCGTGAAAGTTGCATACACCACGGCACTGCGCACCTCCAGGGAGGCGTCGAACACCACACGCAGGAGCGGCCGCGGCACGGAGCGCGTGCGGTTTTCGCGCAGCCGCCGGAAGATGTTCTCCACGTCAATGATGGCGTCATCCACCACCTCGCCCAACGCAATGGCCAGTCCGGCGAGCGTCATGATATTGATGCCGTCGCCCAGCCAATTCAGGAAGATGACGGCGGTGAGCAGCGACAACGGAATGGCGACCACGGAAATGACCGTGGTACGCGCGTTGTACAGAAACAGGAAAAGCACGATGATCACCAGCACCGCGCCGATTGCCAGGGAACGTTCGATGTTGCCGAGAGCGGTATGCACGAAACTCGCAGGTTCGAACAGATCCGGATAAACATGCACGCCGTCTTTTTCCAGAACCGGAGTCAGTTGCTTAAGACGCTCATTGACCGCACGAGTCACGGTGACGGTATTGGCGCCATATTGCATGGCGATCTTGATCATCACCCCCGGCTTGCCGTCAATCATGGCCGCGCCGACGGGCGGTGCCGGTGCGTACAGAACCCTGGCGACATCCCCCAGGTGCAGGGTCTGGCCGTGCGCGTGGCGCAGCACCACTTGGGCGAGTTCCGTGGGAGTCACGGCCTGGCCTTGGGGTGCCAGAAGGATGTTCTGATTTCTGGTTTCGATAAAGCCGCCACCGCGCACGCCCGTGGCCCGCCGCGCCGCCCGCACGATGTCATTCAGGGAAAGCCCGTATTGGACCAGCGCATGCGCATGCACCTGGATCTGCAATTGCTGCTTGTCTTTGCTGAAAATCGCCATACCTGCTACGCCCGGCACGCTCAGTAATTGCGGCTTGAGCACCCAGTCCGCCAGGGTACGCAGGTACATCAGCGAGCGGGTCTTGGAGCTGAGTCCAATGATCGCCACCAATTTGGTGGCCGAGATGAGCGGCAGCATCACCGGAGGTTTCACACCGACCGGCAGCGCGGCCGTCACCGCCCCCAAGCGTTCACTGACCGATTGCCGGTCCTGATAAATGTTGCTGCTGCTGGCAAATGTCAGGGTAATGTAAGACAAACCCTGGATGGACTGCGAGCGCAGGTTGCGGAGTCCGCCGGCGCCATTCAGCGCGTCCTCCAGCGGTTGGGTCACCAGGGCCTCCACCTGCTCGGGGGAAAGCCCGGGGGCCGAGGTCTCGATAGTGATGATGGGTGGCGCAAATTCCGGGAAGACATCGAGGCGGGTGTGAAATACCGTCCACAGACCGTAGCCGGCAACCACGCAGGCGAGCGCAATCACCACTCCCCGGAAGCGCGCCGCAAAACGCACGATGCTGTTCAGCATCGGGCAGGACCTGTACGGGTGCGAGCAAATAGGGCGTGGTTAATCATCACCGCCTCCCCCGCCTCCCGAAGAATGGCTGGCGAATTCATCCGCGAACAGCAGTTCCGCGCCCTGTGTCACCAGTTGCTCTCCGGGATGAACGCCCGCGGAAACAAACCAGCCGCCCTCTTCGGGATATTCGGTCGTGATCAGCCGGCGCTCAAATTCCGTGGCTGACGTGCGCACATAGACCCAGGCGGCGCCGGCATACCAGATCACGGCATCTCCCGGTATCTGCACACCCGTGAGTACTTTCTCCGAAATTGGAAAGCCGGCAGTGAATTGAAAGCCGACCGGCATAGCGGATGCAGCCAGGTAAAAATACGTCGGCGCCTGGATTTCCGGGTTAACCCGGGGGGAGGCGGAAACCAGCGTGGCGCGTGCCCCGCCCCCGACATCAATGTGCACTGGCGGCTTCACCTGGTAACTCGCCTGTGATGCGCTGATGCGCAAGAGCTCCCGCCTGCCGTCAGCCAATCCCTCCAGCCTGGGATTGCCGCGGCTCTCCAGCCAGCGGGTAAGCGCGCTTCCCCAATGCTGGAGCGCGCGCACCCGCAGCATGGCCACTTGGGCGCGAGCGCTCTGCCAAACCGCACGCGTCGCCTGCAGGCGTTTTGCCGAGATGTTCTGACCATGCCGGTTCAGTCCCTTGAGCCGCAAGTACTCCTGCTGTGCGGCCGAAAGCGCCGCCTCGGCCGCCTGCAATTGGGCACGCAGTGTCAGCAGCGGCGTCAGATCCATGACCTGCCCGTATCCGGTCACTTGGGGACGATAGTGCAGCGAGGTAATCCGCGTGACCTCGATGCCACTGGCGCGTTGAACCTTCCCGGCAACCGTCACTTGCATGACGGCAGGCGCGGCAGAAGAAGATTCGGCAGCGAAGACCCCGAGCGGCATGCCGAGGACACCTGTCAACAGGATGGTCAGCCAGGATGAGCGCGACGGATGCTTCATGAGTGCTCCTTTGGCAGCGCCACACGCGGCGTGTGTGTGCCATTTAAGGGTTGTTGCAGGGCGTTTTCCAACCGGGTGAGGGCCGTTTGCGCGCTGATGAGTGCCTTGAGATGCGCGAGTGCGCTGCGCAGTGCGGTTTGTCTGGCGAAAAACAGGGCAAGCGCATCGGTTTCCCCGGCCTGGAATTGGGCCGTTACCGCCTGCGCCGCTTGTGCGGCACTATCCGCCGCCTGCATGGCCAGCGACAGGCTCGCACGTGCGCCATCATAGGCGGCTATGGCCTGGGTCACCTGGGCGATGACCCGGTTCTGTACTACCCCGAACTCCGCGGCGGCTTCGCGGCGGCGTGCTTCAGCGACGGCCACCGCTCCCTGATTGTGGTTGAAAACAGGCAGCGAAATACTAATGCCCAACGACCATTTATCCTGACCCTGATCCCACCGGAAGCCGGGACCGATCTGCAAGCTGGGATATTGGCGGGCAATTTCCCTTTGCAGGGCATACTGACTTGCCGCATAGCGCGCCAGGGCGGAGAGGATATCCGCACGGTTCAGCAGCGCATGGCGCTGCACCGCGGCTTTGGGCGCCACGTCCAGCGGCCGGGTGAATTCATTGAATGCGAAATGCATGCCTTGAAGCGCCGCCGCCGGCATGCCCAACACCGCGGCCAGGGTGGCACGCGCGGTGGTTTCCCGGGTTTTGGCGCTCGCCAGGGCGTACTGAATCGCCTGATAGGCACTGCGCGCCTGCAGCCAGGCAGGCGCGGAAATCTCCCCGGAAGCATACCGTGCCTGCAGCAGATTCGACGTTTCCCTTTGATCGGCAGCTTGTTGCCGCAGCAATGCCACTTGCTGTCCGGCCGCATACAGATCCAGCAAGCGGCTGCGTAAGCGATTGCGCACCTGCCATGCGGTCCCTGCCACGTCAAAGTCAGCCGCCGTGCCGAGTGCCCGCGCCTGGCGGATGGCCGCAGCGCGGCGCCCGGCGGTGGGAATGGGAAAGCTCAGCGCGTAATCAAAAATCCAGGGGGATTCACCGGCGGGGCTGCTGGTGTTATAACCCGGTGCGAAACTGAATTGTGGATTGGGATATTCACTGGCGACCTGAATACCGGCGCTGACGGCACGGGCATGCGCCTCGGCCGCCGCAAGCACCGCACTGTAATGCAGCGCCACCGGCGTCAGCAGCGCAAAAGTCCAGCGCCGCGGCGGCCAGGGTGCGACGCTGTGCCGCAGGCTTGCCTCTATGGCATGGCGCGTTTCAGCGCTGTCGAGGCGCCGGGCGTCAAACGCCGCCAGGGTATTCCCGGGGGAAATGGGCTGATTATGAAAAGTGGCGCAGCCGGCCAGCACCGCGATTATCAGCAGTAATAATGAAACACGCGTGCATTGCATCTTGGCAGTGTACAAGCCGCCGCGTGAAAAATGCCGCTCAGACAGATGACAGTTCTGTCATCTCCATGCCGGACATCTTGCCTGGGAAACGCAGGCGCGCCACGCTGCCCTCGCCCGGGCGGCTGTCGAGACTCGCCTCGCCGCCGTGAAGTTCCATGATGGAACGCACGATGGCGAGCCCCAGTCCTGTGCCTTGACCGCGCTGGGCCCGTGCCGGGTCGGCTCGATAGAAGCGGTCGAACACATACGGTAAATGTTCCGGCGCAATACCCTCACCCTGATCGCGTACTTCGATTTCAACGCCGCCGGCTGCAAGCCCGCGCACCCGCACGCGCACTTCACTGTCGGCTGGCGCGTACCGGATGGCATTGGCAAGCAGATTGCCGAGCGCCTGACGAAAGAGCAGCGGATCAGCATTGATCCAGGCATCGCCTTCACACACCAGGCGCACACCGCGCCCGGCGGCGGAAGCCGCATGGTATGTCAATACATACTCACAGGCCTCGCGAGCATCAAATCGTTCGGTACCCACGGATTTTTCCGCGTTCTCCGCGCGCGCGATGAACAGCAGGTTCTCAATAAGCGCCGCGAGCCGGCGGCATTCTTCCAAACCTGAAATCAGAGTGGTGCGATATTCCTCAGCGCTGCGCTGTCGCGTCAGGCATACCTCCAGCTCCCCCATGAGATTGTTGAGTGGATTGCGCAATTCATGGGCAAGGTCCGCTGAAAAGCGGGCAAGACGTGCGAAGGCCTCATCCAGACGTTCCATCATTTCATTGAAAACTCCCACCAGCTCTGCCAGTTCCGGAGGCCAGGGCGGATCAAGCGCTATGCGGTCGGCAAGATTCGCTGGGGTCACGGAATTCGCGGCCCGGGTGATGCGTGCCAACGGCCGCAATCCGCGTTTTGTGGTAAAGCCACCGGCGAGCACCAGCACCGGCAGAAGCAATAACAGAAATATCAACAAATCTCGCCGGTAATCGGCGAGCAAAGCATCATCACGCGATACATCCAAGGCGAGTTGCACGGTGTAGGCGCTTCCCGAGATGCCCGGCGCATGCGTGTTGAATGCCACCAACACATAGTGCTGCCCACTCGAGTACCAGTCGCGGGTGGCGGCGCGGTTGATGGCAGCCGGTGCCACCGGCATGGGAAATACCGTTGCGGGCAGAGACGTACTCATCCCCGGAGTCTCGCCAAGCACGGCATTCTGCAAAGCCAATACGCGCGCTTCATATTGCCGCAGCATGGTACCGGCGGTTTCCTTGTCGATTTCACCCAACAAAGCGTTGGGCTGGTCGCCACCGTCCTGGAAATCCTCCACTAACTCCTGGGCTTTCGCACGCAGGAAATGCAAATGTTCAACGTCAAAGTTCGCTGTCACTTTCCAATAGAGAACCGCGGTGAATGCGGTCACCGCGATCAATGTGGTCAGGGTATAAAATAATGTCAGGCGCGCAGTGATGGAGCGCAGCGGCCGAAAGACGTGCGGCTTAGCGCCTTTCAAGGACATAACCCATGCCACGCATGGTATGAATCAAGGGACAATCGAATGGCGCATCCACTTTGGCGCGCAAGCGACGTATCACCACATCCACGACGTTCGTCTGGGTATCGAAATCCACGCCCCAGACACTTTCGGCAATTTCAACGCGTGCCAGCACCCGACCGGGATTGCGCACCAGTAACGCCAGCAACGCGAACTCCTTGGGCGTGAGGTGCAGCGTCTGCCCGGCACGCTCAACCTGATGTCGCACTGGGTCAATTGCCAGATCGGCAACCCGCAGCATCTCGGATTGGAATTGCGATCCGCGCCGCAGCAGTGAACGCAGGCGTGCCAGCAGTTCAGAAAACGCGAACGGCTTTACCAGGTAATCGTCACCGCCGAGTTCCAGACCGCGCACCCGATCCTCGACGCGGTCGCGTGCCGTCAGAAACAGCACCGGGATGCGGTTGCCGGCGGCACGCAGTGCTTGTACCACCGACCAGCCGTCCAGCAGCGGCAGCATCACATCCAGCACCAGCGCATCATAGACATGCTCCTGGGCAAGACGCAGGGCGCCACGCCCGTCCGCGGCCATATCCACCGTATAGCCGTTTTCAGTCAGCCCCTTCACCAGGTAGGCGCTGGTCTTGGCTTCGTCTTCGGCGATCAGAATGTGCATCTGCGGATATCATGCCGGGTGATTTCAGTCCACACCATCATACGACGCAACCCCTTGTTCGGTGGCCTGGGGCGGCTGATGGTCCTTGCGCCAGCCGCCCATCAACAGATAGTAGATCACCGGCATGACGATGAGCACCAGCGGCAATTGCACCGCTTCGCCGGCGATGATAGCCACCGCTAGCGGCTGCTGCATGGCCGCACCCTGGCCGAGATCCAGTGCCAGCGGCAGCAACGCCAGGATGGTGGTCAGGGTAGTCAAGGCGATGGGCCGCATGCGGTTGAGCCCGGCTTCCACCAACGCCCGCGCGAAATTTTCCGCGTGCTTCAGCTCCACGAACTCCGAGAAATAGAAGATCGCTACTTCGGTGACGATGCCTATGATCATAGTCATGCCCATCATGGCGGTAATGTTGAGCTCGATGCCCGTGAGCCACAGGGCAAAAAACACAATGCCCACCGCCAGCAGTGGCGCAGTCATGATGGAAATCACAATGCGGAAGCCTTCATACAGGAACAACAACAAAACGAAAATCAAGGCCACGGCGGCCGCAAACACAATCGCCAAACCACGAAATGCGATCTGCTGCTGTTTGTAGAGGCCGCCCAACTGCACTTCCACGTTTTGCGGGATCAATCCCGGTTTTGCCAGCGCCGATTTCACATCGGTAATGGTGGCACCAAGACTCCGGCCACTGATACGCGCAGTCACCGCGAACATGCGTTTCAGATTGTCGCTGTCAATCTCCGGCTGGCCGGTGATAGTGGCAATAGTGGCAACCTGCCCGAGGGGAAACACTTTGCCGTTTGCCGCACGGATGGGTAACTTCTCCAATTGGCCGGTGCGCAACCGCAGGTTCCGCGGTGTCCAAACACGGATGCCCACAAATTTGACCCCCTGCTGCACCTGGGTCGCCACCGTGCCCTGCAAGTAGGTATCCAGTTGCTGCGCAATGTTGCCCGAGTCAAGACCCAGCAAACCGGCCTTGATGGTATTCACATGGATATCCAGGGCATCACCGGCGTACACCACACCGTCATAAACATCAACGATTCCAGGCACCTTGCTGATGGCGGCTGCCACCTTGGGTGCGAGCTTGAGGATTTCATCGGTATTGGTACTGAAGAGCTTGATCTCCACCGGCTGAGGCACGGAGGTCATGTCGCCAATCATGTCTTCCAGGAGCTGCGACAGATCAATCTGCAAGCCGGGTACCTGCTGGTTGATGGCCGTGCGCACCTCGCTCATTACTTTTTCAATGGGTTCCCGTGGCAAGGGCTTGAGACGCACGAAAAAATCGCCGGTATTCGCCTCGGTGACGCCGCCACCCAATTGCGCACCGGTGCGCCGCGAGTAACTCTCCACGTTGGGATTGTGCTGCAGGATTCGTTCCACTTGACGCAGCAGGCGGTCGGTTTCCGTGAGCGAGGTACCGGGCGGTGCCAGGTAATCCAAGGTGAAGCCGCCCTGATCCATATGCGGCAGGAACCCCGTGCCGACCTCGTGGTAACCGATGTATCCCAGTAGCATGAATGGGATCAGCCCCACCAGCAGCCATGCGGGCCGGCGCAGCAGGCGCGGCATCAGCCAGGCGTAAAACCGGTGCGCGCGGCTCGCCAGCCAGCCGAAATGCTCTGCCTTTCCATCCTTGTCCTTTAGAAACCAGCCCGCGAGCACCGGCACCACCAGCCACGCCAACAGAAAGGAAATGATGAGTGTGCTGGCCATGGTAAGCGAAAGGTATTTGAAGAACGCGCCGGTGATACCGCCGAGAAACGCCAACGGCAGAAAGATGATGATGGTGGACGCGGAGGACCCCATCAGCGGCCGGGTGAATTCCTTGGCCGCCCACAGGACACGTTCATGTGGCGGTTGATGGCGAACCTCGCGTATACGCCGCACGATGTGCTCACACATGACCACCACGTCGTCTATGACCAGGCCCACGGCGGCGGCAATGCCACCCAGGGTCATGATATTGAAGCTCATGTGCAACGTATAGAGCAGCAGTATCGTAATGGCGATGGCAGATGGCACTATCAGGATGCTGATAATGGTGATCTTGTAGCTGCGCAGAAATACCAGCAGCACCAGTGCTGCCAGGATCACGCCGATGAAAATAGCGTCGCGTACGCTGTGCGCAGAAGCAATAATCAGGTTACTCTGGTCATACCACTTGCTGATGTGCACATCCACAGGCAATTTCACGCGATAAGCCTGAAGCTGCTGCTCAATGTCATGGTCAATCTGCACGGTATTGGCGCGGGGTTGCTGGAAGATGTTAAGCAGCACCGCATCGCGCCCGTTGGCCGTTACCCGGATCCATTGCGGCACCGTGGACAGGCTCACCTGCGCCACCTCACCCACGGTTACCACGCCATCGGGTCCACGCCGTAATACCACGTCCTGGATGCGTTTTATATCGCTGAGTTGCGCTTTTGAAACCAGCAGATAGAGCTTGTAATGATCTTCCAAACGGCCCACGGCGGTCAGTGTATTGCCCGCAGAAATGGCTTTGACGACATCGGCAAGAGACAGATTCAGCGCACGCAGTCTGGCCGGGTCCACGTCCACATGATATTCCGCCTGCTCTCCGCCCTGTACCCCCACGCGCGCGACCCCCGGCACACGCGATAACAGCGGCTGCAATTGATAAAGACCGATATCCCGCAATTGCACCAGGCTTTCTGTTTTGGAAGTCAGGCTGTAGGCAATCACCGGGAAGACCGTGGGATCGCGCCGTTCCACGGTGAAGCGCGTATTCGCCGGCAGATCCGGCAGCATCAGACTGATCTTGGACGACACCTCCAGCAGTGCCCGCGCCATGTCCTGACCCCAGGCGAAATTCACGGAAATCTGGGCGCTGCCGCGACTGGTGATGGAACGCACCGATAATACGCCCGGAATATCACGCACTGCGATTTCCACCGGGCGCGTTACCGCAAGCTCCATCTGCGAGGCAGGCCGATCGCCCGCGTCCAGCATCACCACGATACGCGGAGGCTGTACATACGGCAGCATGGCTACCGGCAGCTTGAAGGCAGCCAGTACGCCCCCGAGGACAAGCGCCGCCGCCAGGAACACCAATGAGCGGCGATGGCGTTGCAGGAACGCCGCAAAATTCAAGGCGTCTGCTCCCGTACCGCCATGCCGTCCCGAAGTTCGTAATTGCCGAGCGTGACCACCGGCTCACCGGCCTTGAGATCGCCGCTGACCGCGAGCCAGGTACCGTCATCGGCGCTGATCTTCACATCGACGCGGCGCGCCGTGTGTTTGGTAATAATGAATACATAGGCACCTTGAGCATCGCGCAACACCGCAGAACGCGGCACCGCCAAACCGTGAGTGCTGGTGAGTGCAATTTGACCCTGAACGGCGGTGCCTGGTAAGAAGCCCCGCGCTTTGCGCGGCAGTGGCACGAACACATCCACTAGGCCGGTATTGCTATCCAGCATCCCGCCGACGCTGGCGATCTTGCTGGTGGCAATGCCCTGCGGATTGAAGACCGAAGCCAAGCTCACCGGCAGGCCGGCATGCACCGCCGCGGCGTGTTCAGGCGCGACACCGAGGCGTACCTGCAGGCCGCCATCAGCTGCAAGGGTGAGCAAGGCGCTGTTGGCCGCCACCCGCTCGCCGGTATTGACCATCACACTGGTCACCACCGCATCCGCGGAAGCACGCATCGGCAGTGGCCCACCGCCGCCGGCCTGCTGCGCCACTGCCAGCGTGGCTTGAGCGTCGCCCAGGACTTTCTCGGCGGCGGCCAGCTGATCGCGGGTCGCCAGATGTTCCTTATATAAAGAGCGGGTACGCCTGAGCGAAATCCGGGCAAATGCCAAACCCGATTTGGCCTGGGTCCAGGCAACACGGCTCTGGGGCGTGGGTGACAGCGTGATCAGGAGCTGGCCCTTGTGTACGCGCTCACCGCGATTGACCGCTACGCCGGCGATGATGCTGTCGCGGGTCGCCGCCAGAGTCAGGTTCTCCCGCGGCGCCGGCTCCACCGTACCGTACACCGACAGATTCTCAGCCACGCGACGCTCGGTGATCGGCGCGGTCTTCACCAACGCCGTCACCGCCTGCGGGGATGCAGTCGGTGCATCCGCGTCGGCCTGGGCCAGGGGCGCTGCCAGTACGGTAAAAAGACCCATATATAAGAGTGCGCGTTTCATGGCTGCTTCTCATCGGTCGGAACAGGGTGTTGCAGGTCCTGCGGCGGCAGACCCAGCAGGGTTTCCAGCGCTATCTGAAGTTGTTGCCGCTGGGCCTGGATATCCATATGGGCAAGCTGACTGTTGAGCGCTGCGATGCTGAGGTCGTAATAGGCGGGCGCGGTGAGATCACCGCGCGCATAGGCGGCCTGGGCGCCTGTCAGCATCTGTTTCGCATCCGGCGCGGCGCGCTTGGCACTGGCAAGCTCCTTATTCAGCACCCCGATATCCGCCTGCACCAGCCGCACTTCGCTCAAAGCTTCATCCAGACGCTGCTGATATTGCTGCCAGAGCGCGTCTCGGGTGGCTGCCGCCGCGTGCACCGCCGCAGCACCTCCGCTCAAGAACGGGAAGTTAATGCTCACACTGAAACCAGTGGTGTGCACATCACTGGTGTCCTGGCCGCGGTTGATGCCGAAGCTGATCCCCGGAAACTGCGCCAACACTGCGCGCCATACTTCCTCATCCTGACTCTTATAACCGTATTGCAGCGCCAGCAAATCGGGGCGGCGGTGCGGAAGTTCCGTCAAAGCATGTTCCAGCGCGGTGGAATCGGGCGTAATGTCAGTTTCCTTGCCCGACACCAGATTGAGCACTACCCCCGGTTGCAAGCCAAGTATTTCATTCAAGGAACGGCAACTGACATTTTTGGCGGTGCCAATGCTGCCAGTCAATAATTCCACGTTCTGCAGCGCGGCGAGATCAAGCCCGAGACTGTCCAGCGCCAGATTGCCCGCGGCATAGGCGCGCTGCTCCGCCTGATAACGCTGCTGCATCCCGGTGCGCAGACGGGTGAGCAATGCCAATTTGCGGTTGTTCGTCAGGCAATCCACATACAGTAGCCGTGCCTGCTGCGCCACTTGCCATTCCTGCCACAGCAGATCAAGGTCCACCTGCTTGGCGGTGGCGCGTGACGCGGCACGCACCGCGCCATGTGCCAGCAGCGCGGTGAGTTCATACGCGAGACCGGCGCTGTAGGCACTGACGTATTGCGGCCCTTGGCGAGTCGGATGATCCAGGCTGTAATTGATCTGCGGCCCGGGCAGCAGGCCGGCCACGAAGGCCTGCGCCTCACCGGCATGGGCCTGGGCGCGGGCAGTGCGCAGGGCTGGATTGTTTACCACCGCGAGTATCGCCACGTCGGTCATGTCGAGACCCTTGGCGGGGTCAAAAGGATGCGGTTTGAGTCCGGGCAGATGTATGTCGCGCACGTCCATGTGCAAAGGGCGGATACCTGCCTGCAGATCCGGCTTCTGCGGCAACGGCCGGGCGTGATACAGCGCGCAACCCGCCAGGCTGCTCACGAGCAGGCAGGCAGTCAGAAACCGGCTTGTTGGCCAGAGGTGCATGGGTAATCGGGATGTCATTCCGTCATCAGAAATGGAAGGTCTCATTTTATGTTTTATGGGATTACTTGTCCCCGGTCGCGGCATTAACTGTTGTTAATCTTTGCCCAAGTTGAGTGGCCTACAGGCAGTCATTTGCCCTATGCTGTTGCCATGCAGTTGCTCATCATCGAAGACGATGCCGAAACCGCCACCTACCTGATGAAAGGCTTGCAGGAGAGCGGCCATGTGGCGGAGCATGCCGCCACCGGGCCGGACGGCCTGCTTCAGGCTCAGGCCTTCGGCTATGACGCGCTCATCGTGGACCGCATGCTGCCAGGGCTGGACGGCCTGAGTCTGGTGCGCGAATTGCGCAGCACTGGAAATACCACCCCCGTCCTGTTCCTCACGGCGCTCGCCGACGTGGACGATCGGGTCATAGGTCTGCAAAGCGGTGGCGATGATTATCTCGCCAAACCCTTTGCTTTTGCGGAACTGCTGGCGCGCGTTCAAGTGATTGCCCGCCGCCGCGCCGCGCCGGCTCCGGAAATGACGCTGAGGGTGGCGGACCTTGAGATGGACCGCCTCAAGCGCAGCGTCAAACGCACAGGTCAATCCATTGCCTTGCAGGCGCGCGAATTCCGACTGCTGGAATACCTGATGCTGCACGTGGGCCAGGTGGTCACACGCACCATGCTGCTGGAGCAGGTCTGGGGTTATCACTTCGATCCCCAGACCAATGTGATTGACGTGCACATGAGCCGCCTACGCACCAAGATCGACAAGCATTCGACCCAACCATTGATCCACACCATCCGCGGCGCCGGCTACTGCCTGCGCGAACCCTGATCGTGAATCAAATCAAGCTGGTAGACACCACCGCGTTTCGGCTGACCATGCGCTATGCGGGCTTTGTGTGCCTGCTCACCATTGTCTGTTTCGCCGTCATCTACTGGGCGACCATCTCCCAGCTGCAAACACAGATTGATGCCGGCCTGCGCGCGGAAACCTCCGCCCTCACCCGCCTCTACGGACTTAGAGGTATCAGCGGATTGCAACAGACCATCGCCGCCCTCAGCACCACCAAAGGCCTGGCCGCGAGCGACAGCGGCGACGCCGGTCCGCGCCAGTACCTACTCACCGACACCCATTTCCGGCCGCTGGCCGGTTCGCTCTCCACCTGGCCCGGTGGTCTCCGTGACGCCGGCATGACCTTGGCCACGTTGCGCATCCTGGAACGCCACCAACAACCGGGACTGGACCCCGAAAACCACCTGTTCGAATTGCGCGCTGTCGCAGTGACTCTGCCGGGCGGCTATCACCTGCTGGTGGGCCAATCGCTGGATGAAATTATCGAACTGCGCAATGCCATCCTGATTCTGACCATTGCCGCCGTAGTGCTGGTGTTGATCGTGGGTTTCCTGGGCGGTGCGCTGGTGGGACGCAGCGTGGTGCGGCGCCTGCAGACCGTGATGCGCACCGCCGATACCATCATGGCCGGCGATCTGACGCAGCGTATCCCTGAAGAGCACCGCCGAGATGAATTCGATGCGCTTGCCAGCAAGCTTAACGCCATGCTGACACGCATCGAGCAACTCATGAAGAGCACGCGCGAAGTCACGGAAAATGTGGCCCATGATTTGCGCAGCCCCCTCACCCGCCTGCGCGGCCGCGCGGAAATGGCGCTCATGAAAAACACGGATGCGGTCCGGCAGAAAGAGGCGCTGCAAAAGGCCATCGAAGAAACTGACGGCATTGTCGCCACCTTGAACGCTATTCTCAGCATCGCCCAAATTGAATCCGGCGCACGCCGCGAATGGACTGCAGTGGATATGGCAGCCGTATGCCGCGACGCCGCAGATCTCTACGAAGCCCTGGCCGAGGAAAAGGACATCCATTTCACCACCGAGATCAGCGATGCGGTGACCATCCGGGGCAATCGTCAACTGATCTCCCAGGCCATCGGCAACCTGCTGGACAACGCCATTAAATACACGCCCGAAGGCGGCGCTGTCTCCCTCACGCTCGTGAAGCAGGACAAGGGTGTGGTGG